>JADZDN010000130.1 GCA_020851015.1 Alphaproteobacteria bacterium
GGCCGCCGCCGACGCGCTCGCGGCCGAACGGGCGGCCCTGCCCGATTCGCGGGCCGCGCGCGAGGAGGTCGCGCTGCTGCGCGCCCGCCTGGCCGAGCTGCGGACCGTCCAGGTCGAGCGCCAGGCCACCCACGACCGGCTGCTGCGCGACGCCGCGGCCCGGCGCGAGCGGCAGGAGAGGATCGACAGCGAGTCGCTGGCCTGGCTGCGCCGTGTCGAGGCGGCCTCCAGCCAGCTCGCGATCCTGGCCGAGCGCGACGCCAGGGCCCGCGAGGAAGAGGAGGCCCTGGCGGTCCGGCCGGCGGAGATCGCGCGCGACCGTGCCGCGCTGCTGGAGCAGACCGAGGCGGCCGAGGCGCGCCGGCGCGCCGCCGCCGATGCGCTGGCTGCCGCCGAGGCGGAGCTGGTCGAGGCGCAGCGCGCGGTGAAGGCGGCCGAGGCGGCGTTGGCCGACGCGCGCGAGGACCGCGTGCGCGCCGAGGCGGCCGCACAGCACGCCGATGAGGCGCGCACGGCCCTGGTCGCCCGCATCCGCGAGCGCGTCGACGCCGCGCCCGAGGAGCTGCCCGGCATCGGCGACATCGATCCCGAGGCGCCGCCGCCGGACGCGGCCGAGGTCGAGCGGCGCCTGGAGCGCCTGGTGCGCGAGCGCGACGGCATCGGCCCGGTCAACCTGATGGCCGAGGCCGAGGCGGCCGAGATGGAGACGCGCATCGCCGGCCTGGTGACCGAGCGGGCCGATCTCACCGGCGCGATCCAGCGCCTGCGCCAGGGTATCGCCGCCCTCAACCGCGAGGGGCGCGAGCGCCTGCTCGCCTCGTTCGAGAAGGTCAACGTCCATTTCCAGGAGCTCTTCGTCGGCCTGTTCGGCGGCGGCCGTGCCCATCTCGCCCTGACCGAGGCGGAGGACCCGCTCGAGGCCGGGCTCGAGATCATGGCGAGCCCGCCCGGCAAGAAGCTGCAGATCATGTCGCTGCTGTCGGGCGGCGAGCAGGCGCTGACCGCGCTCGCCCTGCTGTTCGCGGTGTTCCAGACGAATCCGTCGCCCATCTGCGTGCTGGACGAGGTCGACGCGCCGCTCGACGACGCCAACGTCGACCGCTTCTGCTCGCTGGTGTCGCGCATCGCGGCGACGACCGGCACCCGCTTCCTCATCATCACCCATCACCGCATCACCATGGCGCGGATGGACCGGCTGTTCGGCGTCACCATGGTCGAGCGCGGGGTGTCCCAGCTCGTCTCGGTCGACCTGCAGGCGGCCGAGCAGATCCGCCGCACCGGCTGACCCCCCCTGCGACCTCCTGCCGCGCTGCAGCAGAGTGCCTGCACGGAAGCTGATAAGTCCGTCCTTTCAAGGCGTTGCCCAGGCGGTTTTGACGCTTGACAGGGCCGGTTCCCGTCCCTAGTGTCCGCGCGCCTCGGAACCGGGATGCAACCCGGGCCGAGAGGGGGTGGCTGCGCCGTCTTCCATGACCGAGCCCCGACGTCCCCTGTCCCTCGAGGAGCTGCGCACGCGCCTGGCCAAGGCGCGCGCCGAGCGTACGGGGGGCGGTGACGCGGATTCGGAGGAGCGGCAGAGGTCAGCCCTGGGGTGGGCGTTTCGCATCGGCGTCGAGCTCGTGGCGGCGCTCGTCGTAGGGGTCGGCTTCGGCTGGCTCCTCGACGGCTGGCTGGGCACGATGCCGTTGTTTGTCGTGGTGTTCTTCTTCCTGGGCGCGGCTGCCGGCGCACTCAACGTGTGGCGCGCCGTCAAGGGGATGGGACTGGCCGCGGGAGATCCGGGTTCCGAGCCGCCGGCTGGGGAATCCCGGGAGGACCGCGACTGAAAGGGGACTGAGGTTGGCGGGTCCGCTCGAACAGTTCGAGGTCAAGCCGCTCGTGCCGATCAAGATCGGCTCGATCGACGCGTCCTTCACCAACTCCGCGCTGTTCATGGCCGTCGCGGTGGTGCTCGTCACCGTCTTCCTGGTCGGCGGAATGCGCGGCCGGGCGCTGGTGCCCGGACGCTGGCAGTCGATGGCGGAGCTCTCCTACGAGTTCATCGCCGGGATGGTGCGCGAGAACGTCGGCAGCCAGGGGCGCCAGTTCTTCCCGTTCGTTTTCACCCTCTTCATGTTCATCCTCTTCGGCAATCTGCTGGGGATGATCCCGTACAGCTTCACCTTCACGAGCCACATCATCGTGACATTCGCGATGGCGGCCCTGGTCTTCGTGCTGGTGACGATCGTGGCGCTGGTCCGCCACGGGCTGCATTTCTTCACGTACTTCTTCCCGCAGGGCGCGCCGGTGGCGATGGCGCCTCTGATCATCCCGATCGAGATCCTCTCCTACCTCTCGCGCCCGGTCAGCCTGTCGATCCGCCTGTTCGCCAACATGATGGCCGGCCACACCATGCTGAAGGTCTTCGCGATCTTCACCATCGGCATGGGCATCTTCGGCTTCGCGCCGCTGGCGGTGAACGTGGCGCTGACCGGCTTCGAGGTCCTGGTCGCGGTGCTCCAGGCCTACGTCTTCACGATCCTGACGTGCCTCTACCTGCACGACGCGATCCATCTCCACTGACGGCGCGAACGCGCATGGCGCCCGTCGAACCCATCCAACAGAGCCAGAAGGACTAGGAATCATGGAAGTCGCAGCCGCCAAGGCCATCGGCGCCGGCATCGCCGTCATCGCCCTCCTCGGTGTGGGCGTCGGCATCGGCAACATCTTCTCCAACCTGATCGCCGCGATCGCCCGCAACCCGGCGGCCCGCGCCCAGGTGTTTCCGATCGGCATTCTCGGCTTCGCGCTGACGGAAGCCGTGGCGCTGTTCGCGCTGCTGATCGCGTTCCTCATCCTCTTCGCCTGATCGCCGGTCGGAGGGCCCCGCGGATGCGTGGGCGGATCCTGGCCGGCGCGCTGGCGCTCGCGGCGCTGAGCGGCGTCGCGGCGACCGCGCTGGCGGCCGAGGGGCACGGCGGCGGCGGCATGCCGCAGCTCGACGCGACCAAGTTCGCGCCGCAGCTCATCTGGCTCGCCATCACCTTCGCCGTCCTCTACGTGCTGATGGCCAGGGTGGCGCTGCCGCGCGTCTCCGAGGTGCTGGAGGCGCGGGCCGATCACGTCAACGACGACCTGCGCCGTGCCGAGGAGGCACGCGGCGAGGCCGAGGCCGTGATGCAGGCCTACGAGAAGGCGCTGGCCGAGGCGCGCAGCAAGGCGATGGCCGAGGCCAAGGCCGCGACCGACGTCATCACTGCGGCCGCCGAGGCCCGGCAGAAGGAAGCCGAAGCCGCGCTCGCCGGCCAGATGGCCGCCTCCGACGCCGAGATCCTGACGGCGAAGGGCGCTGCGATGGCCAACGTCCGATCGGTCGCCGCCGAGGTCGCGATCGACGCGACGCGGCGGATCGGCGGCTTCGACGTCGACCCGGCCCGCGCGCGGGCGGCGGTCGACGCGGTCCTCGGAGGCTAGGCGGATGTTCGCGCAACCCGAATTCTGGGTTCTCGTCGCCTTCGTCATCTTCGTGGCGGGCGTGTGGAAGCCGGCGGGCCGGGCCATCGCCGGCGCGCTCGACGGGCACGCGGCCAAGGTCAGGGCCGAGCTGGAGGAGGCGCGGCGGCTGCGCGAGGAGGCCCAGCGCACGCTGGCCGATTACCAGCGCAAGCAGGTGGAGGCACTGGCCGAGGCCGAGGCGATCGTCACGCACGCCAAGACCGAGGCCGAACGCATGAAGGCGACCGCCGAGAGCGAGCTGGCGCAGCAGATCGCGCGGCGTCGCCAGCTCGCCCTCGACCGCATCGCGCAGAGCGAGGCCCAGGCGGTGGCCGAGGTGCGCGCCGCGACGGTCGAGGCCGCGATGGCGGCCACCCGCAAGCTGATCGTCGACAACCTCGACCGCGGCCGGGCCGACGCGCTCATCGAGCAGGCCGCGGCGGAGCTGCCCAGGCGCCTGCACTGACGGGGTCGACGTCTTCCGCGATCAATACGGGCGGGCCCTCGGGCCCGCCCGTTCGCCGTCCGGGGCAGGCGGTGGCGTGACCTCGCCGCGGACGGTAGGCTGGCGGCGAGCAGGAGGCCGTGCTGTCGCCATCCCCGTCCCGCGGCCCCGACCGGGGCGCCGGCGCCTTCGTCGCCGCGGTCGTGACCGCGCAGGTGCTGACGCAGCTCGGCGCCTTCATCCTGCCCGCCCTGTTGCCCGCGTATATCGCCGCCTGGCACCTGTCGAAGACCGAAGCCGGCTGGCTCGTCGGCATCTTCTTCGCGGGCTATGTCGCGGCCGTGCCGGTGCTGGTGGCGCTCACCGACCGCGTCCCGGCGCGCCGCGTCTATCTTGTCGGTGCCGGCCTGACGACGCTCTCCCATCTCGGCTTCGCCGTCCTGGCCGACGGCTTCTGGAGCGCCCTGGCGCTGCGCGCGCTCGCCGGGATCGGTTGGGCCGGTGCCTACATGCCGGGCCTGAAGACGATCGCCGACCGGCTCGAGGGCGCGGCGCGCTCGCGGGCGGTGTCCTGGCACGCGGCCGGCGTCGGCATCGCCGGCGCCGCGTCCTTCGCGGTCGCCGGCCTCGCCGATGCGATCGCCGGCCCGCCTGCCGCCTTCGCCGTCGGCGCGGCGTCGGCCGCGCTGGCCTTCGCGGTGGCGCTCGCGGTCCTGCCGGCCGCGCCCGCGGCGCCCGGCCGGGGGCCACCCCGGGCGCTCCTCGACTTTCGCCCGGTGCTGCGCAATCGCCGCGCGGTGGCGTGGATCGCCGGCTACACCGTCCACACCTGGGAGATGGCGGCGCTGCGCGCCTGGGCCGTGACGTTCCTCGCGGCGACCGCGGCGCGGACCGGCGCGCCCGGCTGGTGGCCGGACCCGACGGTCCTCTTCACGGCCGCCGGGCTCGCGGGCATAGCGGCGTCGGTCCTCGGCAACGAGACGGCGCAGCGCGCCGGGCGGGCCCGTGTCGTCACCTGGGCGATGGTCGCCGCCGCGACGTTCTCGCTGCTCGCCGGCTGGACCACGGGCCTGGCGGCGTGGCTCGCCCTGTTGCTGGTGGCCGCGTGGAACGTCGCGATCTATCTCGACAGCTCCGCCCTGACCGCCGGCACCGTCGAGGCGGCCGACCCGGTGCTGCGCGGCGCCACGATGGGGCTGCACAGCATGGCCGGTTACGCCGGCGGCTTCCTCGGCCCGCTCGGCGTAGGCCTCGCGCTCGACCTCGCGGGCGGCGATGGGCCGCTCGGCTGGGGCCTCGCCTTCGGCCACCTCGCCGCGGTCACGCTGGCCGGGCTGTTCGTGCTGCGCCGCCTGGGCCGCGCTCCCTGAATGCCGGAGCGGGCCCGTCCGGGCCCGCCCCCGTCCGGCCGGTGCGCCGGATCTCAGTCGATGCCTTCGGCCATGGCGAGACGGATGTCGCGGCGCAGCTCGACCGGAACCAGACGGGCCGTGGTGCGGCGGTCGTGGGCGGCCGACAGGTGGCCGCGCTGCTCGGCCAGGAGGAAGTAGCGGAAGGCGGCGACGTGATCGACGGCCACGCCCTCGCCCTTGGCATGCATGCGGCCCAGCAGATGGGCGGCGGCGGCCGAGCCCTCGGCGGACGCGGCCTCGGCCCAGCGGCGGGCGGCGCCAAAGTCCTGCTCCGCGTGGGCGATCATCGCGGCCGCGGCCTGGGCGCCGGCATGGCCCTGCCGGGCGGCGGCGACGTAGAGCGTGGCGGCCATCGCCCGGTCGGCGGCGACGACGATCCCGTCCTCGTAGGCGAAGGCGAGGCGGTACTGGGCGTCGCGGTCGCCCGCGGCGGCCCGGGCCGTCCAGATGCGGACCGCCTCGGCCTTGTCGCCCTGGCGCAGCGCCCGGTCGGCCGCGCTGCGGTCGCCGACGACGGGGGCCGTCATCGTGATCAGAACCAGCATCGCCAGGAACCACCGGGTCATCTCAGGTCTCCGTGAGAGGGGAGGCCGACGCCTCACACCCCTACGTCGCCCGAGTCGTGCGGCCGGTTCAGGGCCGCGCCAAGGATTTTTCGCGGCGGGTCAGGCGGCGAGCAGGCGGCCCCCCACGGCGCCCAGGAAGACCGCCCAGCCGACCAGGCGATTGGCCCGGAATTGGCGCAGGCAATCGGCGGGATCGCCGATGTCCACGCCTGCCGCCTGCCGGGCCAGGAGGCCGCCCGCGACGGCGAGGCCCGCGAGGAACGGCCAGCCGATGCCGACCGTCGCCCCGGCCGACAGGAACAGCGCCAGGGCCACGCCGTAGAACACGAACAGCCACGGCCGGGTCGCCTCGCCGAGCGCCAGGGCCGACGACTTCACCCCGATCCGCGCGTCGTCCTCCTTGTCCTGGTGCGCGTAGATCGTGTCGTAGCCGAGCGTCCAGGCGATCCCGCCGGCGTAGAGCATCAGGGCGGCGGCGGGCACCGCATCCGTCGCCGCCGCCCAGCCGAGCAGGGCCCCCCAGTTGAAGGTCAGCCCGAGGAAGAGCTGCGGCCACCAGGTGACGCGCTTCATGAACGGGTAGATCGCGATGAGGGCGAGCACGCCGATGCCGAGCGCGATCGCGGTCGGCGGAAGCTGCAGCAGGATCGCCAGGCCGACGAGGCATTGCAGGGCGAGGAACAGGAAGGCCCGCGGTACCGAGACCTCGCCCGAGGGGATGGGCCGCGTGCGGGTGCGCGCGACCCGGCCGTCGATGTCGCGGTCGACGATGTCGTTCAGGGTGCAGCCGGCGCCGCGCATGGCGAGCGCGCCGACTGCGAAGAGCGCCAGCAGGCGCCAGTCCGGCGGCGCGCCGGCCGGGGCGGCGAGCGCGATCGCCCACCAACCCGGGAACAGCAGCAGCCAGGTCCCGATCGGCCGGTCGAGCCGGGCGAGGCGCGCATAGGGGCGCAGCGGTGCCGGCAGCAGCCGGTCGATCCAGCCGTCCCGGCGGATGTCGACCGGGTCGGAGGGCGCATGGACGGTCATGGCGCGAATGTGATCGTCCGCCGCACGCTCGGCAAGCGCGTGCGGCTTGTCGCGACGCCGGTGCGCCGGGCACTATCCCGCCCGCCCCGATGTCCGACCGACCCCGCCCCGAGACCCGTCTGCACGTCGCGGCCGACCTCGCGGCGGGGGCGGCCATCGACCTCGACGCGGACCGCGCACATTTCCTGCGCACCGTGCTGCGCCTCGCACCGGGCGCGACGGTGGCGCTCTTCAACGCCCGCGACGGCGAATGGCTCGGCCGCATCGTCGCGGTCGCCAAGGGCCGGGCGACGGTGGCGCTGGCCGAGCGCACGCGCGCGCCTTCGCCCGAGCCCGACCTCTGGCTGCTCTTCGCACCGATCAAGCGGGCACGCCTCGATTTCCTGGCGGAGAAGGCGACCGAGCTCGGGGTCGCCATGCTGTGGCCGGTGTTCACCCGCCACACCGCGGTCGAGCGGGTCAACGAGGAGCGCCTCCTGGCGAACGCGCGCGAGGCGGCGGAGCAGACCGAGCGGCTGAGCGTGCCGACGGTCCACGCCGCGACCACGCTCGATGCGGCGCTCGCCGGGTGGCCGGCGGGCCGGCGCATCCTGCTGGGCGACGAATCGGGCGCCGCGGCGCCGGTGGCCGACGTGCTCGGAGCGGCGGCCCACGACGGGCCCTGGGCGGTGCTGACCGGCCCGGAGGGCGGCTTCGCGCGGGCGGAGCTTGACCGGCTTCGCGACTTGCCCTTTGTTAGCGCCGCCAGCCTCGGCCCTCGCGTCCTCCGCGCCGATACGGCGGCGATCGCCGCCCTCGCGGTCCTGCAGGCGCTCTGCGGCGACTGGCGTCGCGGCCGCCCGCGATTCACGCCGGGCGGATAGCGATCCCCTGAAAAGCATATTGCCCTGGGAAGACCGATGGCTGCACCCCCTGCCGCGAGCGGCGCACCGATCACGGACAAGCGCCAGCTCGTCGAGTACATCGCCAGCGGCAGCAAGCCCGCCGAGGCGTGGCGGATCGGCACCGAGCACGAGAAGTTCGCCTTCGCGCTCGACGACCTCCGGCGGCTGCCCTACGACGGACCGCGCGGCATCGGCGCCCTGCTCGAGGGGCTGGCGTCGTCGTACGGCTGGCAGCGCATCGAGGAGCGCGGCAAGGTCATCGCGCTGACCAAGGACCGGGCGGCGATCAGCCTGGAGCCCGGGGGCCAGTTCGAGCTCTCGGGCGCGCCGCTCGAGACCATCCACCAGACGTGCGACGAGGTGCACGCCCATCTCGCGGAATGCCGCGCCGTCGGCGAGCGGCTGGGCACCGGCATGCTGGGCCTCGGCTTCGATCCGAAGTCGCGGCGCGAGGACGTCGGCTGGATGCCCAAGGGCCGCTACGCCATCATGGGTGCCTACATGCCCAAGAAGGGCACGCTCGGCCTCGACATGATGCTGCGCACCTGTACCGTGCAGGTGAACCTCGACTTCGCCGATGAAGCGGACATGGTGAAGAAGTTCCGGGTGTCGCTGGCGCTGCAGCCGATCGCCACCGCGCTCTTCGCCAATTCGCCCTTCACGGAAGGCAAGCCCAACGGCTTCCGCAGCTACCGCAGCCATATCTGGACCGACACCGACCCCGACCGCTGCGGCATCCTGCCCTTCGTCTTCGAGGAGGGATTCGGCTTCGAGCGCTATGTCGACTGGATGCTCGACGTGCCGATGTACTTCGCCTACCGCAACGGCGCCTACCTCGATGCCAGCGGCCAGTCCTTCCGCGACTTCATCGCGGGCCGGCTGCCCGCGCTCCCGGGCGAGATCCCGCTGATGAGCGACTGGGTCGACCACATGACCACCGCGTTCCCGGAGGTCCGGCTCAAGAAGTTCCTGGAAATGCGCGGCGCCGACAGCGGGCCGTGGCGGCGGCTCTGTGCCCTGCCGGCGCTGTGGGTCGGCCTGCTCTACGACACGGCCGCCCTCGATGCCGCATGGGACGAATGCAGCTCCTGGACAGCGGAGGAGCACGCGATCCTGCGCGCCGGCGTGCCGCGCACCGCGCTCGCGACGCCGTTCCGGGGCGAGACGGTCCGCGACGTCGCGCTGCGGGTCCTCGACATCGCCCGGGAGGGGCTGAAGCGTCGCCGTCGGCTCAGCCGCGGCGGCGAGGACGAGACGGTGCATCTCGATCCCCTCTTCACCATCGCCGGCAGCGGCCGGACGCCGGCCGACGACCTGCTGGAATCGTACCGGACGCGCTGGGGCGGGTCGGTCGATCCGGTCTATGTGGAGGAGGCGTACTAGGTCGCTTCCGCGGTCTCTGCGTCGACGATCCTGCGGATTTTCCGCGTGGCCTCGATTTTGCGGTTGATTCGCGCGGCCAAAATTCGGTTCATTATGAAGCGATCCTGCAGCCGAGCGGGGCAAGGATCGCATCCGCCCGGGGGAGCGGACCATGGACCGGAAGCAGACCGACGTGCGCGACCAGGATCTCATGAGCCATCCGCGCCATTTTCTGCGCGCGATGGACGACGCGATCCCGCGAGTTCCGGCGAGCGGACTGCGGCGCACACCGGGCAGCGGCGGATGGCATCCCATCGCGTCCGATCGGCTGGAGATGGAACTGGACCACCTCGCACCGCCCCCACGCAAGCCGCTGGGGCTGTCGGTGGGCGATCGCGTGGGCGCTCTGTTGCGCCGCAGCGAGACCTCGATCTTCCTCCTCGCAGTGGCGTTGACGGCGCTCGGTTTCCTTTCGATTCCAGCTTGACGCGATACCGGGCCGACGGGTCGCGCCGGGCGGCCCGCATTTCTTCCACAGCCCTGGATCCTCGCATCGGATTTCTCCGTATGCGCGGGAAATGCTCGGGATTTTAAACCGAAACGATTGATCGTCCAGGGCGGTTTTCCACAGATCCGTCAACCGCTTGGGAGGCGCACCGCCCGCCGCAGGTCACGATGGCGCGACCGCTCCGTTTACGGAACGGTCGCGGCCACCGAAGTGGGGAAGTATCAGCAGGCCACCGCGCCGGGCGGACAGACCCTGATGCCGGACTGGGGGACGACCACGGTGCTGCCGGGCGGTACCACGGTGGCCGTCGGCGCCGTGGGAGCGGGCGACGGGTTGACCACGACGGTCCGGTCCTCGCCGCCGCATGCCGCCAGCGCCAGCGGCGCCAGCACCACCATCCAACGCAATGCGCGCATCGTCCTTCTCCTCGAAGTCAGCCACGCGACTCCAACGCGGGATCGTGCCCGGTGTTCCCGCGGGCACGCCTCGGCGACCTCGAGGTGGAGGAGGAGATGGCGCCGTCGCGAGCGCGGCGCCGTCGCTGCATGCCGCGGCGCGGGCGGCCGGAACGCGGCCGCCCGCGGACGCGACACCGCTTCAGGCGGTCTTCTTGGCCGGCTTCTTGGCGGCGGCGGTCTTCTTGCCCGTCTTCTTCTTCGCGGTCTTCTTCGGCTTCTTCTTGGTTGCGGCGAGCTCGATCGCGCTGGACTGCTCGTAGCCGGCGGGCTTCACCGACGGAACGACCGGTGCGGCGGCCGCGGGCATGATGGACAGCAGAAAGGCGCCGGCGACGGCGAACGTCGCGGCGCGGACGGCCTTGGATGCAAGCATGGGAGTGTCACCTCAGTACGGCCGGCGCGGACGCCAGATGTCGTGATGCCGGCGCCTGACTCGACCACATCCAGTATTACGCGGCGGTCCCGCCGACCGTCAATCGGTCGATCCGCAAGGTCGGCTGGCCGACCCCGACCGGCACCGACTGGCCGTCTTTGCCGCACGTGCCGACGCCGTCGTCGAGCCGCAGGTCGTTGCCGATCATCGCCACCCGGGTGAGCGCATCGGGGCCGTTGCCGATCAGCGTCGCGCCCTTGACCGGCGCGCCGATCCGGCCGCCCTCGATGCGGTAGGCCTCGGTGCAGGAGAACACGAACTTTCCGGAGGTGATGTCGACCTGGCCGCCGCCGAAGTTCACGGCGTAGAGGCCGTCGGGCACGCTCGCCAGGATCTCCGTGGGATCGCGGTCGCCGGCCAGCATGATCGTGTTGGTCATGCGCGGCATCACCACGTGGGCGTGGCTCTCGCGCCGGCCGTTGCCGGTGGGCTGCACGCCCATCAGGCGGGCGTTCATGCGGTCCTGCATGAAGCCGCGCAGGATGCCGTCCTCGATCAGGACGGTGCGCCCCGACGGCGTGCCCTCGTCGTCGACCGTCAGCGAGCCGCGCCGGTCGGGCATGGTGCCGTCGTCGACGACGGTGACGCCGGGCGCGGCCACGCGCTGGCCGAGCAGGCCCGCGAAGGCCGAGGTCTTCTTGCGGTTGAAGTCGCCTTCCAGCCCGTGGCCCACCGCCTCGTGCAGGAGCACGCCTGGCCAGCCGGGGCCGAGCACGACGGTCATTTCGCCGGCAGGGGCGTCCACCGCCTCGAGGTTGACCAGCGCCTGGCGCAGCGCCTCGTCCACCTGGCCGCGCCAGTTCGCGGGGTCGAGGTAGAGGGCGTAGGGCAGGCGCCCGCCGGCGCCATGGCTGCCGCTTTCCATCCGGTCGCCGTCGCCGACGACGATCGCGACGTTGAGGCGGACCAGGGGGCGGATGTCGGCGATCGCCGCGCCGTCGGGCCGGACGATCGACACCGCCTGCCACGACCCCGACAGCGACGTCATGACCTGGCGTACGCGCGGATCCTTGCCGCGGGCGTAGGCGTCGATGTCGGTCAGCAGGCGCACCTTGTCGGCGAAGGCGACCTGGGAAAGCGGGTTGAAGTCGCCGTAGAGGGAGCGGTTGGTGCCGGGCGGCGGGGCCGCCACGCTGCCGGAATGGCCGCCGCGCACCGCGCGCACGGTCTCGCCGGCGCGCCGGATCGCCGCCTCCGACAGTTCGGCGGCATGGGCATAGCCCGTCGCCTCCCCCGACACCGCCCGCAGCCCGAACCCCTGGGCGGTGTCGAACGAGGCGCTCTTGAGCTTGCCGTCGTCGAAGGTGAGGCTCTCCGACTGGCGATACTCGAGAAACAGCTCGCCGTCGTCCATGCCCGCGAGGGCATCGCCGACGAGACGGTCGACCCGCCTGCGGTCCATGCCGCTGCGGGTGAAGAACAGGTCGTCGACGAGCGCGCGGTCGGTCATGGGCGGAGGTCCTCGGACGGGGCTGCGCGCGAGATATCGGGCCGCCCGGCCCGGCGGTCAATCACCGGCCCCGCACATCATGCGACATTCAGCCGCATCGCGTTGATTTAGCGGGGCGAACGTGGAATTCGGAGGGCGACCGGACGGCACCGGTGGCGCCAGGGTTGAGGCGGGTAGGGGTTGGGTGTACGGTCCGCGCCGACGACGGGCGGCAGGCCATCCGGCTGACGACCCGCCCCGCGCCGATGGGGCCGCGCGGGCTGGCGGAACGAGGCGCACGACATGAAGTTCACGCGAGTGTGGGCCGCGGCGGTGGCGGTAATCGGCGCGTTGGTCGCGGGCAGTGCCCTGGCGGACCAGCCGGTGCCGTGGGGCCTCGGCTTCCAGGACCCGGCGAGCCCGGTCAAGCTGGCGATGCACCACTTCCACAACATGCTGCTGGCGGTGATCACGCTGATCAGCCTGTTCGTGCTGGCGCTGCTCGCCTGGGTCGTGATCCGCTTCCGCGCGGAGCGCAACCCGACGCCCTCGCGCACGACGCACAACACCTTGATCGAGGTGGTGTGGACGGTCGTGCCGGTGCTCATCCTGGTCATCATCGCGATCCCGTCGTTCCGCCTGCTGTACTTCCTCGATCGCAATCCCGACGCCGAGATGACGGTCAAGGTGACGGGCTACCAGTGGTACTGGGGCTACGAGTATCCCGACAACGGCGGCTTCAAGTACGAAAGCCGGCTCATCCCCGACGAGGAGCTGAAGCCCGGCCAGAAGCGCCTGCTCGACGTCGACAACCGCCTCGTGCTGCCGGTCGGCACCACCGTGCGCATCCTCGTGGCCGGCAACGACGTGATGCACAGCTGGTTCGTGCCCTCGCTCGGTGTGCAGCACTATGCGACCCCCGGCCGGACCAACGAATCCTGGGTCAAGGTCGAGAAGGAAGGCGTCTACTACGGCCAGTGCAACCAGATCTGCGGCGTGAATCACGGGTTCATGCCGATCGCGGTCGAGGGCGTGTCGAAGGAGGCGTTCCAGAAGTGGGTCGAGGAGGCGAAGACGAAGTATGCCGCCGCCCCCGCCTCTGCCGCGCCCGTCCAGATCGCCCGCACGGCCGACTGACCGGCCCCGCTTCCGCACGCCCTGCTTCCGCAAGGACCCGCGCCATGGCGACCCATTCCGCTCCTGCCGACGCCCACCACGACGATCACGCGCACGACCATCCGCACGGATGGCGGCGCTACATGTATTCGACCAACCACAAGGACATCGGGACGCTCTACCTGATCTTCGCCGTCGTCGCGGGCCTGATCGGCATGGCGATGTCGGTGGTGATCCGGGCCGAGCTGCAGGCGCCCGGCGACCAGGTCCTCGGCGGCGACCACCAGCTCTACAACGTGCTGATCACGGCCCACGGCCTGATCATGGTGTTCTTCTTCGTGATGCCGGCGCTGATCGGCGGGTTCGGCAACTGGTTCGTGCCGATGATGATCGGTGCGCCGGACATGGCCTTCCCCAGGATGAACAACATCAGCTTCTGGCTGCTGATCCCGTCGTTCCTCCTGCTGGTCGGCTCCTCGCACTTCCAGGGCGGGGCGGGCGTCGGCTGGACGGTCTATCCGCCCTTGTCCAGCGTGCCGTATCACACGGGACCCGCCATCGACATGGCGATCCTGTCGCTGCATCTCGCCGGCGCGTCGTCGATCCTGGGCGCGATCAACTTCATCACCACGATCTTCAACATGCGCGCGCCCGGGATGACGCTGCACCGCATGCCGCTGTTCGTGTGGTCGGTCCTGGTGACGGCGTTCCTGCTGCTGCTGTCGCTCCCGGTGCTGGCGGGCGCCATCACCATGCTGCTGACCGACCGCAACTTCGGGACCCACTTCTTCGATCCGGCCGGCGGCGGCGACCCGGTGCTGTTCCTGCACCTGTTCTGGTTCTTCGGCCATCCCGAGGTCTACATCCTGATCCTGCCGGCCTTCGGCATCATCAGCCACATCGTCGCCACGTTCTCCCGCAAGCCGGTGTTCGGCTATCTCGGCATGGCCTACGCCATGGTCGCGATTGGCTTCATCGGCTTCATCGTGTGGGCGCACCACATGTACACGGTCGGCATGGACGTGAACCTGAAGGCCTACTTCGTGGCCGCCACGATGGTCATCGCGGTTCCGACAGGCGTGAAGATCTTCTCGTGGATCGCCACGATGTGGGGCGGCTCCATCGAGTTCAAGGTGCCGATGCTCTGGGCTATCGGCTTCATCTTCCTCTTCACCGTGGGCGGTGTGACGGGCGTCGTGCTCGCCAACGCCGGCGTCGACCACTACCTGCACGACACGTACTATGTCGTCGCGCACTTCCACTACGTGCTGTCGCTCGGCGCCGTGTTCACGCTGTTCTGCGGCTGGTACTACTGGTTCGAGAAGATGTTCGGCATCAAGTACAACGGCATGATCGCCGGCGCGCACTTCTGGCTGATGTTCATCGGGTCGAACCTGATCTTCTTCCCGCAGCACTTCCTTGGCCTGCAAGCGATGCCGCGCCGCTATGTCGACTATGCTCCGCAGTTCCGCGAGTGGCATCACTGGTCGACGATCGGCTACTGGATCGCTGCGATCGCCACGATCGTGTTCTTCATCGGCTTGATCGAGGCGATGATCCGTCGCCGCAAGGCCGAGGCGAATCCGTGGGGCGAGGGCGCCACGACCCTGGAGTGGACGCTGTCCTCTCCGCCGCCCTTCCACCAGTACAACGACCTCCCGCGGGTCAGGTAACAGGATGTGATGCAGCCCGGGCCCTAAAGTCCGGGCTGCACCGCAAGACAAGATGTCCGAAGCGAGCATCGCCAGCACATCCGCCATCGCCGCTCCCGCGAGCGCGATGGACTATGTGCGCCTGATGAAGCCGCGCGTGATGACGCTGGTCGTCTTCACCGCGCTGGTCGGGCTCGTCGTTGCTCCAGTCCAGATGAATTTCTTCGCCGCAGCGTGCGCTGTGCTGTCGGTGGCGCTCGGTTCGGGCGCGGCCGGCGCGCTCAACATGTGGTATGACGCCGACATCGATGCGCTGATGGCGCGCACGGTTACGCGTCCGGTTCCGGCGGGCCTGGTTCGCCGCGAGGACGCGCTGGGTTTTGGCCTGGTGATGTCGCTGCTGTCGGTGACGCTGATGGCCCTGGCCTCGACGCCGCTCGCGGCTGCGCTGCTGGCGTTCTCGATCTTCTTCTATGCGGTCGTCTACACGATGTGGCTCAAGCGCTCGACAGCGCAGAACATCGTCATCGGCGGCGCGGCCGGCGCGTTCCCGCCGGTGATTGGCTGGGCTGCCGCGACAGGCTCCGTGACGGCCGACGCCTGGATTCTTTTCGGTCTGATCTTCCTCTGGACGCCGCCGCATTTCTGGGCGCTGTCGCTGTGGACCTCGAAGGAATACGCCCGCGCTGGGGTGCCCATGCTGCCTGTGACGCGCGGCGCGAAGCACACGCGCCTGCAGATCCTGCTCTACACGCTCGTCGTCG
Source organism: Alphaproteobacteria bacterium (assembly GCA_020851015.1). The sequence goes on from JADZDN010000130.1 coordinate 15,533, forward strand.
CGCCGTTCGGCTTGCTGCCGGCATTCACCGGCCTTGGCGGCGTGATCTATCTCGTCGTGTCGGCGCTCGGCGGCGCATGGTTCCTGTGGGGCGCGGTGCGCGTCTTCATGAGCCGCGCAGGTGATGCCGATGCTCCAGCCGATATGCGCCGCGCCAAGCAGCTGTTCGGTATCTCGATCCTCTACCTGTTCGCGCTGTTCGGCGCGCTGCTGGTTGAGCGCGTCCTGCCGTTGCACTTCCCGCTCGTGGGAGGCGTCTGATGCTCGACAAGGGTCAGATAAAGGACTGGGACGGCGAGCCGGAAAAGGCTGCTGAAGCTGCCACGCCGCCGCCGGAAGCCCGCAAGGATATTGGCGCGATGATCATGGAAGCCCGTGAAGCCGTGCCGACCGGCGAGCGCGTGATCCTGACGCCGGAACAGGTCACCGCCCGCAAGCGCCGTGGCCAGTGGCTGGCACTCGCGCTCTTCGCCTTCGTGATCATCGTGTTCGTGCTGACCATGAACAAGGTCGGCGGAGGCATGGGCCTGCCTGAAGTCTACAACATGCAGGGCTCGCAATGAACACGCGCGCCAAGATCACAACCTGGGTCCTGTGTGGCGTGGCCTTCGGCATGCTGGGTCTGGCCTATGCCGCCGAGCCGCTCTACTCGGCGTTCTGCCGGATCACGGGTTTTGGCGGCACGACGCAGATCGCCACCGAGCGCCCCAAGGAAATTCTCGATCGCGCGGTCCGCGTGTCGTTCGACGCCAACGTCCAATCGGGGGCGCCGCTGGAATTCCGCGCGCTGCAGCCGCATGTCGATGTGAAGCTCGGCGAGACGATGATGGCCTTCTACGAGGTCAAGAACGTTTCGAACCAGCCGGTTCGCGCCATGGCCAGCTTCAATGTCATCCCGCACAAGATCGGACGCTATTTCGAGAAGCTCGAATGCTTCTGCTTCCAGGAGCAGACCTACGAGCCGGGCAAGACGGTCAAACTGCCTGTGGTCTTCTTTGTCGCGCCCGACATGGCCAAGGACTGGCAAGCGGACGACGTGCAGGGAATCACGCTTTCATATACGTATTACCGTGCGACGGGCCCCCAGGCCTCCGCGCGTCTTGAGGACGCCTCCGCGGTCAACTAGACCGTCGGCAGGAGAATGTAGGACAGCGGGGCAGGCCATCCGGCACGGTCCGCCCAGATGTAGGGACTGAAGCCATGGCTGGCGACGTCAAGCACGACTATCACCTTGTGAAGCCGAGCCCGTGGCCGCTGCTTGCCTCGCTCTCGCTGATGACCATGGTGCTCGGCGGCGCGGGCTACATGAAGGGCTTCTGGTTCATCGAGAAGGGCGCCCTGTGGGGGCCGCTGCCCGGCCTCGTTGCGCTGATCTTCGTGCTCATCGGCTGGTGGGGCGATGTCCTCAAGGAGAGCCGCGCCGGGGACCACAAGGAGGTCGTCCAGATCTCCCTGCGTTACGGCATGGTGCTCTTCATCGCGTCCGAAGTGATGTTCTTCGTTGCCTGGTTCTGGTCGTTCTTCGAGATGACCATCTTCCACGCACTGCGCGCCAACCCGGCGCACTCCGACCTTGCCAACGCTGCCATCGAGCAACTCGTTCACTGGAGCGAGTGGCCGGTCACGCAGGCCGATGGCCACCAGGTCCGTCCGTTCGACCCCTTCCACCTGCCGCTGATCAATACGCTGATCCTGCTGCTCTCGGGAACGACCGTCACGTGGGCTCACCACGCTCTGCAGGTGAATGATCGCAAGGGCGCGATCACCGGCCTCACGCTGACGATCCTCCTCGGCATGGCGTTCACCGCGCTGCAGGTGATCGAGTATTCGGAAGCCGGCTTCTCGTATGGTGGTTCGCTCTATGGTTCGGCTTTCTTCATGGCCACGGGCTTCCACGGCGCGCACGTCGTCATCGGCACGATCATGCTGATGGTCTGCCTCGGCCGACTGCTGGCCGGCGGCATGAAGCCGGAGAAGCATCTCGGCTTCGAGTTTGCCGCCTGGTACTGGCACTTCGTTGACGTCGTGTGGCTCTTCCTCTTCGCCTTCGTCTACGTGACGCCGCACCTCGTCTGGGGCTCTGGCCCGCCGGGCGTTGGCCACTAAGGCCAAGTGACATCCATGGGCAGGAAGACGGCGCTTATCGGCTTCCTCGCGATACAGGCGATTTCGATCGTCCTGTGGCTCATGCCGCTGATCCAGTTTCTGCAGGCCGGGCATCCCCTCGTGGATCCCGCCCAGCAGATCTGGTCCGGCGGGGCAAGTTCGCTGATCGACAGCAATTTCCGCACGGGGCAGGAATTCCTGCTCGCGGCGACGTTTGATCCCTACAAGTACATGCTGCCTGCGACGCTGGCCTTCGTTGCGGCCGGGCTGGCCGCGGCTGGCGCGATCTTCCTCTGGCGGCGCTCGAAGACGTGGTTTGCGGTGGGCGCAGCGATCGCAGCGTTGCTGCTGGGCGCGACGGGCAACTGGTTCGTCGCCACGCAATGGCAGGGTGATACGGCCTTCCCGCCAGGCTACCTCAATGCAGACCTGCTCTACGCCTTCTCCCGGGCGTTCAACATGCAGTTCTTTATCGGCTTCGCGCTGTTTGCCGTCTCGACCGTGTTGATCATCGCAGGGATCGCCACGCGCGAGCGGCCGATGGGGTTTCAGATTGTCGCACTGAACTGGATCGTGATCGCCAGCTTATGGCTGGCGATGTGGGTGTTCCTATATGTGCTGCCACACAAGCCCGCCCTGGGCTGAACACGTCACGCGCTGAGCAGGTGCGGGACTTAGGAGGCCTCCCATGGCCGTTTCGCCGTTTACCGCAGGTATCCGTTGCCGCTGCCCCAATTGCGGGGAGGGCCAGGTGTTCTCTGGCTACCTGCGCTTCAAGGAGCGGTGTGAGGCCTGCGGGGCCGACTTCCGGATCGCCGACGCAGGCGATGGCCCGGCCTTCTTCGTGATGTTCGCGGCGCTGATCTTCATCGTGCCGTCGGCCATGTTCTTCGAATTCGCCCTGCGGCCGCCGGGCTGGGTCCACATCCTTATCTGGCCGCCGGTCACGCTGGCCTTCTCGATGTTCTTCCTGCGCCCGATGAAAGCCCTGCTGTTCGCGCTGCAGTGGCGGCACAAGGCGGGCGAGGCGCGCCTGCAGGACGAACCGCAGGAGTAGCCGCGCGGCGCCAGCGGGGGTAAACCGGCGTCATGCATTTCCGGCCTTTCCCGGTCCTGACCATCATTGCCGTCCCGGCGCTTGCCGCGCTGATCTGGCTTGGCGTCTGGCAGGCGGGGCGCGCCGGCTGGAAGGCAGGCGAGATCGCCGCCTTCGAGCAGCGGATCAAGACCCCTCCGCTGACGCTCGAAAAGGCCTGCGCCGAGGGGCTGGCCACCAGCCAGATTAGCGTGCCGCCCGCTGCCTCCGGTCCCGAGTTGCGCGTGTTCGGGCATCGCACCTCGGGCGATCCCGGCTGGCGTCATTTTCAGGTCACTGACATCTGCGGCCATTCCGTGCTGGTCGAGACCGGTTTCGATGCGCTGGAGATCGGCGGCCCCGGCGGCGTCTCGCCCAAGCCGCCCGCGCCGCAGGTTGCGCCGGAACGCTTCATCGTCACGCCATGGCCGGATCAGCCCTTCATGGCCGCGCCGAACACGCCCGAGCGCAACGAGTGGTCGTGGTTCGACGCACCCGCCATGGCCAAGGCGCTGGGCGAGCCCGCGCTCAACACGAAGCTCGTTGTTCTGCCGCTGGAAGGCATGCCGGACTATGTGGTCCGCACGCCTCCGGAGACGCATATCGGCTATGCGGTCACCTGGTTCGGGATGGCGATTGCCTTTGCCCTGATATACGGGCTCATGCATGCGCGGGCAGGGCGCCTGCGCTTCGGCAAGGCCCCAAGCGTCAAAGCCAAGGGTGGCAAGGCAGGCGAATGAACTACGTTTCCACACGCGGCGCATCCGAAGCGGTCGATTTCCTGTCGGCGAGCCTGAACGGTCTTGCGCCGGATGGCGGCCTCTACAGCCCGACCGCGTGGCCGCAGGTTTCGCGTTCCGTGGTGGGCGACAGCTATGTGGAAACGGCCACGCGCATCCTTACAGCCTTCGCCGGCGGCGCCGTGCCGGAAGCTGCCATCCGCGGCATGGCGGAACGCGCCTACGCCGCTTTCGCACATCAGTCCGTCGCGCCGCTGACGGAAGTCGGCCCCGGCCGCTGGATGCTGGAGCTGCATCACGGTCCGACGCTGGCGTTCAAGGACGTGGCGATGCGCTTGATCGCGCAGCTCTACGACTACGTGCTCGAACAGCGCGGCGAGCGCATGACCATCCTGTGCGCCACGTCGGGCGATACGGGCGGCGCGGCGGCCTCGGCCTTCGCCGGATCGAAGCATGTCGACATGGTGATCCTGCATCCGCTCAATCGTGTCTCGCCGACGCAGCGCCTGTTCATGACGGCCACCGGCGAGAGCAACGTCCACAATCTCGCGCTCGAAGGTGATTTCGACGGCACGCAGGCGATCCTGAAACAGCTGATCGCCGACGACCAGTTCCGCCGCCGCACGCGCCTTGCCGCCGTGAACTCGATCAACTGGACGCGCGTTGCGGCCCAGAGCGTCTACTTCGCGCAGGCGCAGACGCAGTTGGGCGCCAACACGCCGATTCACTTTGTCGTCCCCACCGGTAACTTCGGCGATGCGCTGGCCTGCTATGTCGCGTCCCGTGCTGGCCTGCTGCATAGCTTCCGCGCGACTGCCGCTGTGAACGCCAATGATGCGATGGCGCGGCTTCTGTCTGGCCAGCCGCTCGCCAAGGGTGAGACTGCTCCGACCATCAGCCCGGCCATGGATATCCAGCTGCCCAGCAATTTTGAGCGCCTGTTCTTTGAAGCCACCAGCGCAGACGGCCAGCCGGGCAACCGCAATGGTGCTACGGTGGCGAAGGCATATGCCGAGCTATCCGCCAAGGGCACGGGCGCAATACCGGCCGATATCGCGAAGCGCCTGTCCAGCATGGGCCTTGACGCCCAACGCGTCAGCGACGCCGAAACGCGCGAAGAGATGAAACGCACGCTGGCCGAAACCGGTTGGGTGGTCTGCCCGCACACGGCAGTCGGCCTTGCGGCGGCGCGCCGCTATCGCAACGAGGCAGGCCCCATCGTCACGCTCGCCACTGCCCACGCGGCCAAGTTCCCTGAAACAGTGAAGGACGTGCTCGGCCTCGACGCTCCGCTGCCGGAGCGCGCCAGCCCGTTCGTCTCGCGTCCCGAGAAATTCGAGACCGGCCCCATGAATGCGGATTTCGTGCGCCAGCGCATCGAGTCCGTGATCGCGAAGGGCTGAGATGGACACGCGGGAAGTCATCACGCTGCCCAATGGCGCCCGTATCGTCTTCGATGCGATGCCGGGCCTGCGCACGGCGTCGGTCGGCGTCTATCTTGGCGCAGGCGCGCGACATGAGCCGGTCGAGCGCAATGGCCTGGCGCATTTCCTCGAGCACATGGCGTTCAAGGGCGCTGCCGGCCTCAACGCCCGCGAGATCGCGGAAGTGGTGGAGGCGCGCGGCGCGTCCATGAACGCCGCCACGGATTACGAACGCACCAGCTATTTCGTTCGCTGCCTGTCTGCCGATGCGCCGCAAATGCTGGATGTCGCGCTGTCGCTCGTCTTCGCGCCCAGCCTGCCGCTTGATGAGATCGAACGCGAGAAGTTCGTCGTCCTGCAGGAGATAGGCGAGGCCGCTGACCAGCCGGACGATCTGGTGATGGAGTTGGCGCAGACGGCCAGCTTCCCGGACCACCCGCTCGGCCGCCCTATCCTTGGCGTCGAAGCTACGCTGAAGCCTATCACGCGCGACGACCTCATTGTCTTTGCCGCCAACAGCTATGTGCCCACGCGCACTGTCGTTTCCGTGGCGGGCGCGTTCGATCGCGGCGCTATCGAAGCTGTCGCCCGGAAATGGCTGGAGCAGCGCCCCGCGCTCGCCGCCCCTGTGGCGGCCGCACCTGGCCGACCAAAGGCCCGCGCCGCCACGGTCTCGCGCAAGCTGGAACAGACGCACCTCGTCCTTGCCCATCCTGGCCCGCACGCGTTGTCGGATGATCGCTTTGCCGCGCGCATCTTCGCGGAAGTCTTCGGTGGCGGCATGGCCTCGCGCCTGTTCCAGGAAGTGCGCGAGAGCAGGGGCCTCGCCTACACGATCGACGCTTCCGCCGAGCAGTACAGCGATGCCGGTCGCATCTCCGTCTTTGCCGGTTGTGCGCCTGCTGATGCAGCCGAAGTCGTCACGCTCACGCGATCGATCTGGACGGACTTCGCCGCCAAAGGCCCAACCGAAGCCGAACTTGCACGGGCCAAGGCCATCGCGGCTGCCGGTTACGCCATGGCCGCCGAAGCGCCTTCCGCGCGTGCAGGCGGGGCCGCTTATGAACTTCTGGCTTTCGATCGCCTGATGAACATCGAGGACGTACTGCGGCGCATTGACTCAGTGACTTCAGCTGACGTCGCCCGCATCGCCGCTGAAGCTCTGGCGGGCCCGCCCATTGCTGCCGCAGTTGGGCCCAAGGCTGGACTTGCTGCCGCTGAAGCGTTTGTTTCCGCCTCCTAGTTGAGTCTTGTCATTTCGAAAACGGGACAATGGCCAACTTCTCCTCCACCTCCGCTGCCGACCAACGCGCCGCCCTCTGGTCGTGGAACGCCAGCGAAGGCGTGCTGACGGTTCGCGCCGAACCGGGTAGCCCGCTGGCCAAGCTCGATGGCCGCTGGACGTTGCGGTCGCTCCTCGACCAGTTCGATGGTCTCGCGCGCATGCGTATCTCCACGCCGCTGAAGTCTGGCCGCCCCGGTGATCCAGTGGATATTCGCGTCACGCTGGTCGATGGCCGACCGGCGCACTTCTTCGGCGCCTTCCACGATCGCGGTCTCGCGCGTGGCTTGCTGGTTTCGGCTGAAGCAGGCCAGCGCATGCTTCACGGTGAGAGCAATGTGGAGCCCGTGTTCCAGCCCATCCGCCGCCTCGACACACTCGGCGTGGCGGGCTTCGAGGCGCTGGCACGTTTCCGCGCGCCGGATGGAAAGCTTGTCGGCCCCGACACGCTGGTCAGCATGGGCGCCGATACAGACTGGCACGCCATCGCACCCGTGATGCTGGCGCGTTCCGCCGAAACGCTGGCGCGCCTGCGCGCCGAGGGTCACGACGTCTTCATGCAGGTGAACCTCTCCGCCGCCGAGATCGCCCGCCCCATGCTGGTGGAAGAAGCCGCCGCCATCATCCGCGACGCAAACCTTCCGCATGGCGTGCTACGGGTGGAACTGACCGAACAGGCCGCGCTGCGTGATTTCGACGAAGCCCTTGGCGCACTCGCGGCCTTCCGCGCCGCCGGCGCCGGCATCGTGCTGGATGACTTTGGCGCCGGACATTCCTCGTTCGCCTGGCTCGCGGAAATTCCAGCCGACGGCGTGAAGCTCGATCCCAAGCTCTGCCGCATGGTGCGCCAACCGCGCGCTTGCCGGATCGTCACCGCGCTCACTGGCCTGATCCGCGGCCTCGGGATGACCGTCACCGCCGAAGGCATTGAGGACAAGGTGATCGCGGAGGAACTGCACGCTATCGGCTGCGACTTCGTGCAGGGCTACGCCTACGATATGCCGCTCCGCGAGCAGGACTTGGCCGTGGCGTTTGATCCGCCGTCGGCCTGATCGCGCCTCAATCGAGAATCTCCGGCGTCACCAGCTTCGCCAGATACTCCAGCGACTCCTGCCAGCCAAGATAGCATCCCTCCAGCGGGATCGCTTCGGGCACATTCGTCTGCTCGATGTTGATCTCGGTGCCGACCATCACTTTTTTCAGCGTGACGGTGACAACCATCTCGCCGGGCAGGTTGGGATCGTCGAACCGGTCCGCATAGCGAACCCGCTCGTTCGGTACGAGCTCGAGAAACTTGCCGGACCAGGAATGGGTGTTGCCGGTGGTGAAGTTGGTGAAGGACATTTTGTACGCGCCGCCCACCTTCGGCTCGAAGCTGTGCACCTTGCATGTGAAGCCGTTCGGCGGCAGCCAACGCGCCTTGGCGTCGGCGTCGATAAACGCCTTGTAGACCTTCTCCGGCCGGGTCGGCAGAACGCGGTGCAGGCGAATGGTGCGGTCGGCGGCCATGGGCGTCTCCTGTATCTCTGTTTTTGTGGTCTGCCTTGAAGACGTGCGCCAAAAGCCTGATCCGACAAGGGCTGGCCGGGATTTTACTGCTCGGGGTGACGCCCCCGGAAAACCCCGCTAAAAGCCGGAATCTATCCCGCTTCGAGGACGCTATGGCTGACCGCAAACCCTATCTGATTTCAGGCCGCACCGGCGACTGGGAAGTCGTCATGGGGCTCGAAGTACATGCGCAGGTGGCGTCCAACTCCAAGCTGTTCTCGGGCGCTCCTACGGCGTTCGGAGCTGACCCGAACACAAACGTCTCACTGGTCGACGCGGCGATGCCGGGCATGCTGCCGGTGATCAATGCGTTCTGTGTGGAGCAGGCGGTGAAGACGGGCCTTGGCCTCAATGCCGAGATCAATCTCGTCTCGCGTTTCGACCGGA
>JADZDN010000131.1 GCA_020851015.1 Alphaproteobacteria bacterium
GCGTGATCGCCGGCAGGATCGTCAGGTTCACGCCGAAGGGCGCAGCGGTCATGCCGCGGCAGCGCTCGATCTCCGCGGCCAGCGCCTCGGGGCTGGGCTGCGTCAGCGCGGTGAGGATGCCGAGGCCCCCGGCACTGGACACCGCGGACGCCAACTCCGCCGTACCGACCCATTGCATCCCGCCCTGCACGATCGGGTAGCGGATGCCCAGCAGTTCCGTAACACGAGTTTTCATCGCCCGCCTCCGGCGTGCCGACGCCTCCAGGCGGGCGATTCTAGATGCTGCGCGCCACAATTATGAAAAACAATTAGAGATCAATGGCTTGGATTCCGGCGCCGGCGTGGCGGACCGGCCTCGAAGAAATGACGGGTCTGTCACGCAAGATTCATTTGCACCGCATACAAGTCGGAGTATCATATCGTACGTAGGACGAACGATTTGCACACCGACCCTTGCGAGGAGTACTGACATGAGCGAACTGACTTTCAAGCCCGAAGCCGCAACCCAGCGCGTGGGTGAGAAGCCGCTCGCCGTGCCGGCCTTCATGAGCGGCACGCCGGCCTTCAGCGGTCTGCGCGTGGGCCCGGGCGCCCGGAGCCTGCGGCGGCGCTTCAACGCCACCCGGCTGCAGGTCGAGGACGACGGCTTCCGCCTGTTCCGCGTCTATTGAAACCACGTCTATCGAAACAAGGCGCTGACCGACAGCAACCGGGGCGACCGTCCGCGCGGGACGGCCGCCCCGATGCATTCAGGGCTGTCTAACGCCAGCAGCCCGAGCTTTCCGCCGGCGTGCGCGTGCCCTGCTCGTTGATGCTGAAGGTCTGGCAATCCGCCTTGTCCTGGGTCTGGCCCTCGCGCGCGGTGGCCGTGGCCGTGTAGTGCGTGGCATCCGCGGCCTCCAGCGCGATCGTGTAGAAGCCCCCGGGTGTGACGCCGTCTGCATCCACCCCGATCCCGAGTCCCGCCGGCGGGGCATCCGTCAGCTGGTCGCCGTCCGCATACCCGTTGTTCTGCAGGAAGAACTTCTCCTGCGCCACCTGGACCCGCAGCAGCATCGCGGTGGCATCGGTGCGGTTGGAGCGCAGCAGGTAGCGGCGATACGAGGACACCGAGAGGCTGCCGAGGATCGCCAGCACGACCACGACGATCATCAGCTCGATCAGCGTCACGCCACGTTCGCGCCGTATCGCCTTCAGCCTGCCCATGTTCGCTCGCTCCCGGTTCCAGTCGTTCATCGGCTATTGCGGGCTATTGTGCCGCAGATTCGCGCCAATAGGTCTTGCGCAATGCGCGGCAACCCGTGCAGATATCGACGACTTCCGGGCCGGACATGACAACGACGTCCTCATTAGTCCCACCATCCTCGCCGCCCGGGAACAGGAGCGACACACCCGGGGCGATACCGCCCTGGCCCAGGTCTTCCGAGCGCGAGTCGTCTTCATCGACCTCGCCGTCACCGTTGCGGTCCTTGACCGGAGCGCCATTGAACACGCTGATCGCGTACAGGCGGTTGGTTCCGGTGCCGATCCCGCTGGAACAGGGGTCGTCCTCGACGACCGTCGTGCCCGGCTCATAGCTGGTGAAATACACGATGTTGTTCAGCGTACGCGCTGAGGCCAGCACCTTCTCGCCACTGTTGGGCAAGTCGAGCTTCCAGCCTGAAGCGCCCTCGGCGATCGCAGTCGTGATGTCGTCCGTGATGTCGATCAGGTCGTCGTCGGCGACGATATCCCAGTCGTCATATTCATCCTGGGTCATCGGCCGGAACGGGTGATAGTCGCGGAAGGAATACAAGCGGTCCTCGACCTCGGTATTCAGTGGATGCCCGCGGTATCCGGAGCCGATCGCGACGTTCAGGAACGCCTGCTGGCCCACCGGCTCGATCAGCGCGACGTCGGGCGAGGCGTAGAAGCGGCGCGTGACCGCCATGGTCGGCGTGCCCGCGTCCTTGGCGCCGAGCGAGGTCATCACCCCGCCAGCCACCAGCGCGCTCGCCGCGGCCCCGTTGCTGATGTCGAAGCGCCACAGCTGGCCGGCTAGGTCGCCGACGTACATGCGGTCGGCGTTGCCATCGTTGTCGATGTCCAGCACCGAGACGGGACTCGGGATCGCATGCGTCATGCGCGCCAGCTCGAGGCTGGCGCCGGAGCCCGTGCCGCCAGCCGACCACAGCAGCGCGCCGCTCACGGCGTCGATCATGTAGAGGCGGCTGCCAACGTCGTCGCTGCTGACGTAGCTGTAGTTGTCTTCGTCCGCGTCGTAGCCGCCACCCAGAATGAGCACGAGCTTCTGCGCATTCTGGCTCGCACCGTTCACGTGAACCTTGGCGAGTGTCGGCGTCGACCAGGTCTGGCCCAGCCCCGGAAGATCAGCCTCCGACAGGCTCCACAGGAACTTGGGATCCTCCTTGTCCGTCACGTCCATGGCGTAGTAGCGCGTGACGCTGGCATTGCGGCCCGTGCTGAAATACAGCAGCACCCGGTCGGACGTCGCGGCGCTTCCAGTCACCTCGACCGTGCCGTCACCGTCCTGGTCGTACTTCAGCAGGCGCACCGGCCCGTCGAGGCCGTAGTGCTTGGCCGAACTCACCGCGTTCCCGTACAGGTCCGCGAGATCCGGCAGCAGTTCCTGGGGGATGAAGCTCCACAGCTCCGTGCCGCTGCTGGCCAGGTCCGAACCGTCGGCCGCGGCCGTGGCATCAATCGCATGCAGGTAGCCGTCGTTGGTGGTCACGAACACGACC
>JADZDN010000132.1 GCA_020851015.1 Alphaproteobacteria bacterium
AGGTCTACGACAACATGGCCTTCGGCCTGAAGCTGCGCGGCGCGGACAAGGGCGCGATCGACCAGAAGGTCCGCCAGGCGGCGACGATCCTGAACCTGACCGAGTACCTCGACCGCTTTCCGCGCCAGCTTTCGGGCGGCCAGCGCCAGCGCGTGGCGATGGGCCGTGCGATCGTGCGCGACCCGCAGGTCTTCCTGTTCGACGAGCCGCTGTCGAACCTCGACGCCAAATTGCGCGTGCAGATGCGCACCGAGATCCGCGAGCTGCACCAGCGGCTGAAGTCGACCTCGGTCTACGTGACCCACGATCAGATCGAGGCGATGACCATGGCCGACAAGATCGTCGTGATGCGCGACGGCCATATCGAGCAGTCGGGCGCGCCGCTCGAGGTCTATGACCGGCCGGACAACCTGTTCGTCGCCGGCTTCATCGGGTCGCCGGCGATGAACCTCGTCGAAGGATCGGTCAAGCGCTCGGGCGCATCGGCGTCGGTGATCACGTCGGACGGCAAGGCGCTGCCGATCGCCCCCGGCGCGGCCGCGTCCGATGGCACCAAGGTGATCTACGGCATCCGGCCGGACCACATCACGCTCGCCAACGGCGGCGGCTCGCTGGACGTCGAGGTCGCGGTGGTCGAGCCGACCGGGGCGGAGACGCTGGTCGTGGGCAAGTTCGGCAAGACCGAGATCCAGGCCGCGTTCCGCGAACGCCACGCCTTCAGGCCCGGCCAGCGCGTGCCGATGATGCCGGTGCTGGACAAGGTGCACCTGTTCGATGCGGGTTCCGGCCGCCGCCTGGCCTGACGCGAAAGCCGCGCCGGCGCCCGCCGGACCGAATCTGCCTGCCATAAACCTGGAGGAAACCCGATGACAAAGATAACCCGTCGTGACGCCCTGATCGTCGGCGCCGGCGCCGTCGCCGGAACGACGCTGGGCGCACCCCGTGTCTGGTCGCAGACGCCGGCCCTGGAACTGAAGGTGGAGAAGGGTGCCAGCCTGCGCGTGCTGCGGCCCTCCAAGTTCGTCCAAGGCGACGAGACGCAATGGCTGGAGAATACCAAGAAGTACACGGACAAGACCGGCGTGCAGGTGAAGGTCGAGAGCGAGAGCTGGGAGGACCTGCGGCCCAAGGCGGCGGTGGCCGCCAACGTGAACAAGGGGCCGGACATCGTCTATGGCTGGCACGACGACGCGCACCAGTATCCCGAGAAGCTGGTCGACGTGACCGATGTGGCGAACTACCTCGGCGCCAAGTACGGCGGCTGGTACGACGTCTGCAAGAAGTACAGCATGCGCGGCAATCGCTGGATTTCCGTGCCGCTGGGCGCCGCCGGCTCGAAGATGGTCTACCGGGTGTCCTGGCTCAAGGAAGCGGGCTTCGACAAGGTGCCGGGCGACATGCCGGGCTTCCTGAAGCTCTGCCAGGCGCTGAAGGCCAAGGGCCACCCGGCGGGCTTCGCGCTCGGCAACGCGGTCGGCGACGCCAACGGCTGGTGCCACTGGCTGGTCTGGTCGTTCGGCGGCAAAATGGTCAACGAGAAGGACCAGGTCGTCATCAACAGCCCCGAGACCATCACCGCGCTGGAATACGCCAAGCAGCTCTACGAGACCTTCATTCCCGGCACGCTGTCGTGGAACGACGTGTCGAACAACAAGGCGTTCCTCGACGGCCAGCTCGGCATCACCAACACCGGCATCTCGATCTACTACGCCGCCAAGAACGCGACCGATCCGGCGATCAAGGCGCTGGCCGCCGACATCGACCACGCCAATTACCCGATCGGGCCGGTCGGAAAGCCGACCGAGGTCAACCTGATCGTGCCGGCGATGGTGTTCAAGTACACGAAATTCCCGAACGCGGCGAAGGACTACATCCGCTTCATGATGGAGAAGGAGCAGTACGAGCCCTGGCAGGACGCCTCGATCGGCTATTTCAGCCAGCCGCTGAAATACTACGAGAATTCCAAGATCTGGACGGTTGATCCGAAGCACACGCCATACCGCGACACGCTGAAGAACATGCTGTGGACCGGCTATGCCGGCACGCCGGGCTATGCCTCGGCCGCCGTCCTGGCCGACTACGTGATGGTCAACATGGTGGCCCAGGCGGCCTCGGGCGCGAAGTCGCCCAAGGACGCGGCAGCCGAGGCGCAGAAGCGCGCCGAGCGCTACTACAAGGTCTAGCCGTCACCGGCTTGCCGGCGCCCGGCCATGTCGGCCGGGCGCCGGGGCCGGCCGGAACGCGGGGCGCGCATCGAAGTGGCCATCACCGCCTCCATCGCCGAGCGACGGTCCGGCGCCGTGCGCGAGAAGCTTGGGCAATGGCTCGACAACCGCAACGTCTTGTCGGCGCTGTTCATGTTTCCGGCGGCTTCGATCCTGCTGCTGTTCCTCACCTATCCGCTCGGTCTCGGCGTATGGATGGGCTTCACCGACGTGAAGATCGGCCGCCCCGGCGTCTTCATCGGTCTCGAAAACTACATCTCGCTGCTCAACGACGGGGTATTCCTGCTCTCGGTCTTCAACACGATCGTCTACACCGTCGTCGCGACGATCCTGAAGTTCGGGCTGGGCCTGTGGCTTGCGTTGCTGCTCAATCACGCGATCCCGTTCAAGGCCTACATACGCGCGTTCGTCCTGCTGCCGTACATCATCCCGACCGTGCTGTCGGCGATCGCGTTCTGGTGGATCTACGATGCGCAATTCTCGATCATCTCCTGGGCCCTGAGCCAGATGGGGCTGATCGACACGTACATCGACTTCCTGGGCGCGCCCTGGCACGCGCGGTGGTCGGTGATCGCCGCCAACGTGTGGCGCGGCATCCCGTTCGTCGCCATCTGCCTGCTGGCGGGATTGCAGACCATATCGCCGTCGCTCTACGAGGCGGCGGCGCTGGACGGCGCTAATTCCTGGCAGCGTTTCCGCCACGTCACCGTGCCGATGCTAATGCCGATCCTGGCGGTGGTGCTGACCTTCTCGGTGCTGTTCACCTTCACCGATTTCCAGCTCATCTATGCCATCACGCGCGGCGGTCCGCTCAACGCAACGCACCTGATGGCGACGCTGGCGTTCCAGCGCGCGATTCCGGGCGGCCAGCTGGGCGAGGGCGCGGCGATCGCGACCGCAATGATTCCCTTCCTCGTCGGCGCCACCATCTTCAGCTATTACGGCCTGCAGCGCCGCAAGTGGCAGCAGGGCGGCGGCGATGACTGACACCGTCAAGGAAACGGCGCCGGCCGCGGCGATCAGCGACTCGACCGGCATGGGCTACCTGCAGACGCTGCCGCGGCGGGCGGTTACCGTCTACCTGCCGCTGTCGATCTTCGTGTTCGTCCTGCTGTTCCCCTTCTATTGGATGGGCGTCACGACGTTCAAGCCGAACGACGAGCTCTACAACTTCTCCAACAACAACCCGTTCTGGGTCCGGAACCCGACGCTGGCCAACATCGAGAAGCTGCTGTTCCAGACCGACTATCCGGAATGGCTGCTGAACACGATGGTGATCGCCATTAGCGCGACGTTCCTTTCGATCTTCGCCAGCGTGCTGGCGGCCTACGCGATCACGCGCCTGCGCTTCCGCGGCGCGCCGACGGTGGGGCTGCTGATCTTCCTGGCCTACCTGGTGCCGCCCAGCATCCTGTTCATCCCGCTTGCCACCATCGTCTATGGCCTCGGCATCTACGACACCAACTGGGCCTTGATCCTGACCTACCCGACCTTCCTGATCCCGTTCTGCACCTGGCTGCTGATGGGGTATTTCAAGTCGATCCCCTACGAACTCGAGGAGTGCGCGCTGATCGACGGCGCCACGCGCATCCAGATTCTTGTCAAGATCACGCTCCCGCTGGCGATACCCGGGCTGATCTCGGCCTTCATCTTCGCCTTCACCTTGTCGTGGAACGAGTTCATCTATGCGCTCGCCTTCATCTCTTCGTCCGAGCAGAAGACCGTGCCGGTGGGCGTCTTGACTCAGCTTGTCGAGGGCGACGTCTATCACTGGGGCTCGTTGATGGCGGGCGCGCTCCTGGGCTCGCTGCCGGTCGCGGTCTTCTATTCCTTCTTCGTCGAGCACTACGTCTCGTCGCTGACCGGCGCCGTCAAGGAATAGCGGCGCCCCCCTTCACCACCCGCTCGCGGTGCAGCAGGTAGAGCCCGCTCGCCACCACGATCGCGCCGCCCAGCAGGACCCAGGGCGACGGCACGTTGCCGAACACCGTGTAGCCCAGCAGCGGCATCCAGATGATCTGCGTGTAGGTGAACGGCGCCAGGATCGGCACCGGCGCGTAGGCATGGGCGACCGTCAGCAGCCAGTGTCCCAGCCCGCCCAGAAGGCCGATCGCCAGCATCAGCGGAATGCCGATGCCCTGCGGCGCCACCCAGTCCATCGGCATCAAGGGCGTGGTCGCTGCCATGCCGACGAGGGCGGCGTAGAGCTGCGCGGTATGCGGGCTGTCGGTCCCGGCCAGCTTGCGCGTGAGGATCTGATAGAAGGCGCCGCACAGCGCGACCAGGCAGGAGATGCCGGCCGCCCAGTGGACGATGCCGAGACCGGGGCGGATGACGATCAGCACGCCGACCAGCCCGACGGCGATCGCCGCCAGGCGGCGCGGCCCGATCCGCTCGCCCAGCAGCGGCACGGACAGGATGGCGACCAGCAGCGGCGTGGAGAAATAGATCGACGCGGTCTCGGCCAGCTGCAGGTAGCGCAGCGCCAAGAAGTTCAGCGAGGTCGCCGCCAGCAGCAGGCTGCCGCGCAGCAGCTGCAGCAGCGGATGGGCCGAGCGCCAGGGCCGCTGGCGCCAATGGGCGAAGACGAACAGCACGGCGATCAGCCCGTGGCCGGCATAGCGCGCCCAGACCACCTGGGCCATGGGATAGCTCTGGCCCAGCAGCTTCGCCGTCGTGTCGAGCAGCGAGAACAGCACGAAGGCGCCGGCCATCAGCATGATCCCGCGCAGCGTGTCCTGTGCGGGCAGGGTGCGGACCGCGATCGCGGACGTCATGCGGGGCGCTTCCGTGGGGCCGGCGCTTGTTTGCCGTCGGGGCGGTGGATATTGTCGGCCTGCAAGATCGCGCGATCACAAGCCGCCGGACGCCGCTGGTCAACCGGTATTGGGGAATGGGACGCATGCATGTCGTGATCACCGGCGGTGCCGGTTTTTTGGGCCAGAAACTGGCGCGCAAGCTGCTTTCCGGTGCAACCATCATCGGGCCTGCGGGCAAGCCGGCCGAGGTTTCGCGCCTGACGGTGTTCGATGTCGTGGCGCCCGCCGCCGATATCGCCCAGGACAAGCGGGTGCGCGTGGTTACGGGTGACGTGGGCGACAAGGCGACCGTGGACGGCGTGGTGACGGACGGGGCGGCCTCGGTCTTCCACCTCGCGGCCGTCGTCAGCGCGGGCGCCGAGGCCGATTTCGACCTCGGCATGCATGTCAACCTGGACGGCACGCGCCACGTGCTCGAGGCCTGTCGCCGTCTTCCGCGCCCGCCCCGCGTGGTGTTCACCAGCTCGGTGGCGGTCTATGGCGGCGACATGCCCAAGGTGATCCAGGACGACACGCCGATGACGCCGCAGACCTCCTACGGCGCGCAGAAAGCGATGGGCGAGTTCATGATCAACGACATGAGCCGCAAGGGCTTCATCGACGGCCGGGCGCTGCGCCTGCCGACCATCGTCGTGCGCCCCGGCAAGCCGAACAAGGCGGCGTCGACCTGGGCCAGCTCGATCATCCGCGAGCCGCTGCAGGGCGACACGGTCGAATGCCCCGTCGACCCGTCGACCGAGATGTACGTGCTGTCGCCCCGGCGCATGGTGGAATCCTTCCTGCATGCGCACGATCTGCCGGCCGAGCGGTTCGGCTTCAGCCGCGCGCTGTTCCTGCCCGGCCTCACCATCCCCGTCACCGCCATGCTGGAAGGTCTGAAGAAGGCCGGCGGCCAGGGCGCGGTCGACAAGGTCAAATTCGTGCCCGACGCCAATATCCGCCGCATCGTCGCGGGCTGGCCCATGCGCTTCAATCCCGCGCGCGCGAAATCGCTGGGCTTCAAGGCCGACGACAATTTCGACCAGATCGTCCAGGCTTTCGTCGAGGACGATTTGCGCCGCAACGTCGCGTGACCGACGGCGAGCCGATCAACATCTCCAGCGCCTCGGCCGAGGAGATCGGGCGGCGCATGGCGAATTTCGGCGCCACGCCCTTCACGCTGGACGGGCGGCGCTACGCCTCGGTCGAAAGCTTCTATGTCGGGCTGAAGTTCCTGGACGACGCCGAGCGCCGCGCGATCGCCAAGCTGCCGGCACGCGAAGCCTATGCCCACGGCAAGGGCAGCACGCTGATGGAGACGGAGTACCAAGGCCGGCGCTTTGTCCTGGGCGGGCCCACGCATCACGCGCTGATCGCGCGTGCGATCCGCGCCAAGTTGATCGAGCATCCCGACCTGGCGCGCGATTTTGCCGCGACCCATCCCCGGCCGATCGTCCACGACACCGGCCGGCCGGAGCGGCCCGGCACCTTCATGCCGGCGGCGGCGTTGTGCCAGATCCTGACGAGGCTGCGCGACGAGCTGGCGGCGAACGGCGGCGTCTTGCCCAACGAGCCGGCGTGACACGGGCGCCGGTGTTGTTCCCGCTTCGAGCCGTCGATATGCTCGCGCGCCGGGACTGCTTTCCAAGGGACCTCTCCGCATGATTCCCCTGCCGTTTGCCAAGGCCGAGTATCAGCAACGCCTGCAGCGCGTGCGCCAGCGCATGGCCGAGCGCGGCATGGACCTGCTGGTGGTGACCGACGTTGCCAACCAGCACTACCTGACGGCCTATGACGGCTGGTCGTTCTACACGCCGCAGGTCGTGCTGGTCCCGGTGGAGAGCGAGCAGCCCTACTGGATCGGCCGGGCGATGGATGCGGCCGGCGGCAAGCTGACCGCGTGGATGGACGGCGGCCACGTCCTGGGCTTTCCCGAGGACCACGTGCAGCAGCCCGACCGCCACCCGATGGACTGGATCGCCGGGTGGATTCGCGACAAGGGATGGGGCAGGCGGCGGATCGGGGTCGAGCTCGAAAGCTACTACTATTCGTCCAAGGCGCATGCGCGGCTGGCCGCGGGATTGCCCGAGGCTACGATCCTCGATGCCGACCTGCTGGTGAGCTGGCTGCGCGCGAAGAAGTCGCCGGCCGAGATCGACTACATGCACCGGGGCGCGCGGCTGGCCGAGGCGGCGATGCGCGCGGCCTACGAGACGATCGCGCCGGGCGTCCGGGAATGCGACGCGGTGGCGAAGATCTACGCGGCGGAAACCGGCGGGCATCCGGATTTCGCCGGCGACATCACCGCGCTGCCGCCGACCATCCTGGCCGGCGAGAACTCGGCCGCGCCGCACATCCTGTGGGGCAGCCGGCGGTTCGCGGCGACCGAGACGGTGGCGCTGGAACTGGCCGGCGCCTGCCGGCACTACACGGCAGGCCTGGCGCGCACCATGCAGCTCGGCAAGCCGACGCCGAAGTTCCTCGATACCGCCAAGGCGGTGCTCGAGGGCATGCAGGCGGTGGTCGACTTCATGCGCCCCGGCGTCACCGGCGCGCAGGTCGAGGCGGCGTGGCGGGCGGTCATCGCGCGCTACGGGCTGAAGAAGGAATCGCGCATCGGCTACGCCATCGGCATCGCCTATCCGCCGGACTGGGGCGAGCACACGATCAGCCTGCGCCAGGGCGACAAGAGCGTGCTGGAGCCCGGCAACACCGTGCACTGCATCCTCGGCATGTGGATGGACGGCTGGGGCATGGAGGTCAGCGAAACCATCCTGGTCACGGAGAAGGGCTGTGAATGCCTGACAAATTTTCCGCGCGACGTGTTTTTCAAGTAAACCGATGAGCAAGCCGTCGAAAGTCTCGTGCAATGTCGACCTGGCCAAGACCGGCAAGCAGGTGGGGTACCTCGCCGCGCCGCATTCCCGCAACGATTCCGGCTGGGGCTCCGCGCGCTTTCCCCTCGCGGTGATCCAGAACGGAAGCGGCCCCACGGTCTTCTTCACCGGCGGCAACCATGGCGACGAGTACGAAGGCCCGATCGCCCTGACCCGCCTGATCCAGAACCTCGATCCCGCCAGGCTCCAGGGCCGCGTGATCGTCATCCCCTTTCTGAACGCCCCGGCCGTGGCGGCTGGCACGCGGCTGTCGCCGATCGACGGCGTCAACATGAACCGCGCCTTCCCGGGCGAGCGCGACGGCACGGTCACGCGGATGATCGCCGACTACCTGTCGCGTCACGTACTGCCCCTCGCCGACGCGGTGTGCGACATCCATTCCGGCGGCAAGACCATGTATTTCTCGCCGTTCGGCGCGATCCACGACCTCGACGACAAGGCGCTGATGGCGCGCGCGCGGCAGGCGCTGGTGGCCTTCGACCCGCCCATTGCGCTTGTTCTGCGCGAACTCGACGCCGAGGGCATGATCGACAGCGAGGTCGAGGGCAAGGGCAAAGTCTTCGTGACGACCGAGCTGGGCGGGGGCGGCACGACCACGCGCGCGTCGCTCGACGTGGCCGAGCACGGCATCGCCAACCTGCTGAAGCATTTCGGCGTGCTCGAGGGAAGGCCGGTGACGCGCGCGAGCCGGGGTCTTGCGCCGTCGCGGATGATGACGATGCCCGACGCGGCCTACGTCATCGCCGATCATGGCGGCTTGCTTGAGATGCTCGTGGACATCGACCAGCCGGTCCGCGCGGGCCAGGAGATCGCGCGCATCTACCAGGTCGATCGCCCGGGCGAGGCGCCGGTCGTCTATCGGGCGGGCTGCGACGGGGTGCTGCTCGGCCGCGCGCACCCCTGCCTGATCAAGCCCGGCGACTTCCTGGCCATGGTGGCGCAGGACGCGTAGAGGTCTTCTCAGTCGTCATAGCCGGGCTTGACCCACGGCTGTCCGGCTGAGCGCTTTACGAATTGCACGAAAGCCGGCGCCGATCGGGCGTTTGACGAGTTTCGTGCGAGCCGGGACACCTGTTCCCGGTCCCCCCTCCCCTTGTGGGAGGGGGTTAGGGGGAGGGGCCGCATGCGCGCTTTCGCAGTGTGGCTTCTCCTTCCAGTCGGAAACCACCGGGACGCCAAGGCACCGCGGAATAGAATCGAACCGCCATCGCATCGAGGACACAAGGCCGGAGCGCGAGTTCTCCATCTCCGGCGTGGTGTCCGTCATCTCGTGGCGGTGCGCCCTTCTTTTCTACCTTGGTACCTTGGTGGTTTCCGTGATTGCCGGGCGGGCCATGCTTGCCGGGCGATGGCGCGGTTCCCCCCTCCCC
The DNA here is from genome assembly GCA_020851015.1 of Alphaproteobacteria bacterium. Next base: position 9,291 of record JADZDN010000132.1, read on the forward strand.
CTAACCCCCTCCCGCAAGGGGAGGGGGGACCAAACACGAGATCTACGCGGCGGCGGTTCGCGAGCCGGACAGCCGTGGGTCAAGCCCGGGCATGACGAAGAGAGGAGGGCGTTAGCGCCGCGCCTCTACGCCATGTCGACCATGCCGCCGTCCACAACCAGCATGTGGCCGTTGACGAAGGAGCCGGCCGGGCTTGCCAGGAACACCGCCGCGCCGCCGATCTCCGGCGGCTTTGCCCAGCGGCCCAGCGGCACGCGGCTCTTGACCCAGGCCGTGAAATCCGGGTTCTGCGCCAGCGCCGTGTTCATCTCGGTCTCGAAGAAGCCCGGGCAGATCACGTTGCAAGTGACGCCCTTGGGCCCCAGCTCGACCGCCAGGGTCTTGCACAACCCGGCCAGCCCCGCCTTGGCGGCCGTGTAGCCGTGGATGGTCGGGCGGGCCACGATGCCCATGAGCGACCCGGTCATGATGATGCGCCCCGCGCCACGCGGGATCATGGTGCGCGCCGCCTCGCGCGCCAGCACGAAGCAGGCCGTCAGGTTGGTGTCGATGACGCGTTGGAAGTCCTCGGTCTTCCATTCTAGCAGGGGCACCCGGTGCTGGATGCCGGCGTTCAGGATCGCGATGTCGAGCCGACCGTGCTTGCGGGCGACCTCGGCAACCATCGCGGGGGCCGCGACAAAATCGCTGACGTCGCACGGGGCGAAATCGGCTTTCAGGCCCCGCTTGGTCAGCGTCGCGGCCGCCGCCTGCAGAGTCGTCGGATCGCGCCCGTTCAGGACCACGATCGCGCCGGCCTCCGCCATCGCGGTCGCCATGGCGAGTCCCAGCCCCCGGCTGCCGCCGGTCACCAGCGCCACGTGATCCTTGAGCGAAAACAGATCGGACATTTCCATTCCCCGCCGAATCTGGCCCTGGCGGACTCATAGCACGCAGGCCGCTATACTGCGACGCATCAGCCGTGTCGATGAGGGGAAAACATGCTCGACCTGCCGTTCCAGTCTGCCAAGCAGCTTGCGTCCGCGATCCGCCGCCGCAAGATCGGCTGCCTCGAGTTGCTCGACCTCTATGTCGCGCGGATGGAAAAATACAACCCGGGGATCAATGCGATCATCGCCACCGACCTGCCGGCCGCGCGCAAGCGCGCCAAGGCGGCTGACGCCGCGCTGAAGCGCGGCAAGTCCGTGGGGCCGCTGCATGGCGTACCGATGACGATCAAGGAATCCTTCGACGTCGTCGGCATGCCCACTACGTGGGGCGTGCCCGATCTCAAGGACAATTTTCCCAAGCGCAATGCCATCGCGGTCGACCGCTTCCTCGATGCCGGCGCGGTGCTGTTCGGCAAGACCAACGTGCCGATCTACCTGGCGGACTGGCAGAGCTACAACGCGATCTACGGCACGACCAACAATCCCTGGGACGTGACGCGCACGCCCGGCGGCTCGTCGGGCGGCTCCTCGGCGGCGCTGGCCGCCGGACTGACCGGCATCGAGGCGGGCAGCGACATCGGCTCGTCGATCCGCAATCCCGCGCATTACTGCGGCGTGTTCGGCCACAAGCCTACCTGGGGCATCTGCACGCCGCGCGGCCAGGCGATGCCCGGCATCGTCGCGGCGTCGGACATCTCGGTGATCGGGCCGCTCGCGCGCTCGGCCGACGATCTCGACCTCGCGCTCAAGGTGATGGCGGGCCCCGACGACATCGATGGCACGGGGTGGAAGCTGGCGTTGCCGGCGCCGCCCAAGACCCAGTTCCGCCAGCTTAAGGTCGCGGTGATGCTCGACGATTCCAACGCCGAGGTCGACCGCGAGGTGCAGGACCGCGTCCAGGCCGTTGCGGATTTCCTGGCGAAGAAGAAGACCAAGGTCAGCGACACGGCGCGGCCGGCGATCGACAATGCCGAGCTGCAGCGCATCTACATCCTGCTGCTGCGTGCCGCGACCTCGGCGCGGCAGACCGATGCGATGTTCCAGCGGAACCAGGAGGTCGCGCGTTCGCTGAAACCGGACGACGAAAGCTATTTCGCGCGCCTCACGCGCGGCAACGTGATGCAGCACCGCGACTGGCTGAGGCTCAACAACGCGCGCCATCACCTCCGGCTGAAATGGGCCGAGTTCTTTCGCGAGTACGATTTGATGATCTGTCCCGTGGCGTCGTCGGCGGCGTTCCCGCACGACCAGCAGGGCGAGCGCCACGAGCGCTTCATCACCGTCAACGGCAAGCGCGTGCCGACGACGGACCAGCTGTTCTGGGCAGGCTATTCGGGCGTCGCGTTCCTGCCGTCGACCGTGGCGCCGGCCGGGTTCACGCCATCGGGTCTGCCGGTGGGCGTGCAGATCATCGGCGCGCAGTACATGGACCGCCAGTGCATCGAGCTTGCAAAGATGCTGGAGCGGGAGTTCCAGCCCTTCGTGCCGCCCCGGGGCTACGACTGAGCGGCAGGCAGGCTAGCGGCCGGCGCCGATATCCTGGCGCGGCGGATACTCCAGCGCCATCTGCGCCGACGGCAGCGAGCGGTCCAGATCGTTGCGGATCGCGTGGAAGCGCGCCAGCTCGGCGCCGGTGAGCTTCTCGCCGGTCGGGAACTTCACCGTCACCGGGTTGATCTGCTTGCCGTCGCGCATGACCTCGAAATGCAGGTGCGGGCCGGTCGCGCGGCCGGTGGCGCCGACATAGCCGATCACCTGCCCCTGGCGGACCCGCATGCCCTTGTTCAGGCCGCGGCCATAGCCGCTCATGTGCGCGTAGGCGGTGGCATAGGTACCGGAATGCTTGATGCGGATATAGCGGCCGTATCCAGACCGCTCGCCGATATCGTCCACCGTTCCGTCGCCCGCGGCGAAAATCGGCGTCCCGTTCGGCGCGCCGAAGTCGACGCCGCGGTGCATGACGCTGTATCCGAGGATCGGATGGTCGCGCATGCCGAAGCGCGAGGTCAGGCGCGCGCCGTCGATCGGCGTCTTCAGCAGCGCCTTGCGCACGCTGTGGCCGAGTTCGTTGTAGTAGTCGAGGCGCCCGGCCGAATCCTTGTACCGGTAGAGACGCAGCGTCTTGCCGCTCAGCGTCAAGGCCGCATACATCACGTCGCCGCCGCGCACCAGCCTGCCATCGGCCAGGTGGAACCGCTCGTACATCAGGTCGAAGCGGTCGCCCGGCTGGATGTCGCGCTGGAAGTCGACGTCGAAGCTGAAGATGCGGATCATCTCGGTCACCACGCCGGCCGGCACGCCGGACGCCATGCCGGCCGCCAGCAGGCTGCCGCCGGTGATCTCGCCATTGCTGCGCGCCACCAGGCGGCTGACCTGCTTGTTCATCGCTTCGGCGACGAAGCCGCCCTCGGCCGCGGCGGTGACCTGGACCTCGCGGTCGATCGCGGCCGCAAGGTTGACGCCCTGCAGGCGGCCCAGCGAGCGCGCGCGTCCCTCGGGATCGGCGTCGGCAAGGAAGCGAAGCTGGATTTCATGGCCGGGCTTCAAGTCGCGGGGGTCGAACACCCCGCCAAGACTGTCGAGGACCGCCTGCGCGTCGTTGCGCGGCACGCCGGCCTCGACCAGCAGCCGGGCCAGGGTATCGCCGCGCTGTGCCTTGACGGTCAGCAGCGTCACGGTGTCGTCGGCGGTGGCCGGCGCGTCGGCGGTGGTCGCTGCCTCTTCCGGCGCGAGTACCGGCGGGGCCAGGGCCGCGGTGCGGCCAGGGGGGGCGGGGGCGGCCGAAGGTTCGACCCGGGCCAGGTTGATCGCGGCAGCGGGCGATTCGGACGCCGGCCGGCCGCTCGGCAGGGCGGCAATCGCCGCCGGCTCTAGGCCGGCCGGGCTTGGGGTCGCCGCGCCGGGCGGCGGCAGGGTGGCCGCCAAGCGACCGGGCGGCGGCGCCCGGTCGAGCAGATAGAACGCCAAAGCCCCGCTGGAGGCGGCGATCAGCAATCCGCACAGGGCCAAGGGCCGCAGCGTCACGGCCCGACGGGCCGTTGGCGCGGCCGCGAGGAAAAGCTTGTTCGAACGCAGGATCCGGTCCCCTTCGGCAGGTCTTGACGCCCGCAATCGGCTGATTGGTTAACGACCTTGCTGAGGGCGGACTTGGCTGTCAACGAACCGCGCCGTGACCATGTGCAGTTGCCAAAGCCTGTGGCCGTCACGCCACAGGCGATTCGCTGATTCCCGTTGAATCGCAGGGACTTGGGAATCGTCACCGTTTGTCAATAAAGCGTTTGACATTGCTCCGAGGCGAAGCGTATAAGCCGCGCCTGCCCCGGGTCCGGGGGTTCGTCTCCGGCCCGGGTTTTTGATGTTTGAAAAGTAGAAGAAGTATCGGAAGGGATACGTGGGCGGCGGGTGCTGGGCTGGAAGTGCTTGGGCATCTGCTGTTTTTTGTATCTTTCGTTAGCGTTACGCTATGTGAGAGAGGAAAGAA
>JADZDN010000133.1 GCA_020851015.1 Alphaproteobacteria bacterium
CCCCATCATCGCCTGGCGCCCGGCCTTGCTCTCGCACACCACGCCGGTGATCCGCGCGTCCTCGACGATCGCACGCGAGAACCAGCTATGCATGCGCAGGTCGATCTTGTTCTCGGCGATCAGGTCGCAGGACACGCGCTTCCAGCCGTCCGGATCGAACGCCACGGCATAGGTGATGGGCTGCGGCTTCTGATGCGAATGGAAGTCGTGCACGCCCCAGCGCGACCATTTCTGCCACATCGCGATGTCGGTCCGCCGATCGGCCTCGGGCGGGTAGACCGCCAGGTCCTTCGACGCCATGCGGTCGATGAACTCCTGGCAGATGCCCTTGACCGTGATCTCGGACCCGTTGGTCATGTCGTCGAGCACCAGCACCATGCCGCCCGAGGCGAGGCCGCCCAGGTAGGGATAGCGCTCGACCAGCGTCACCTTGGCGCCGTTGCGCGCCGCGGCGATCGCCGCCGACGTGCCCGCCGGCCCGCCGCCGATCACCAGCACGTCGGCGTGGGCCACCACGGGCACCTGCCCGCCGGCGGGCTCCTTGACGAAATCCGGGTTGGTGCTCATCGCGGTCTCCTGGCTAGTGCGCGCGCTCAGGCTTCCACTTCACGACGCGCCGCTCGATCAGCCCGATCACGCCGAAGAAGCAAGCCGAGAAGGTCGAGCCCACCGCGATGGTGGCGTAGAGCAGCGGCGTATCGAAGGCATAGGTCGCCTGGATGATCAGCGCGCCGATGCCCCTGGTGCTGCCGATCCATTCGCCGACGATCGCGCCGATCACGGACGTGCTGGCGGCGATCTTCAGCGCCGAAAAGAGGTAGGGCAGCGAGTTCTGCACGCGGATCTTGAAGAACACCTCGCGCTGGCTGGCCGAAAGCACGCGCATCAGCTCGAGCGACTGCGGGTTTACGTCCTGCAATCCGCGCACCATGTTGACCAGGGTCGGGAAGAAGCAGATCAACGCGGCGATGGCGATCTTGGGCTCCATGCCGTTGCCCAGCAGCAGCACCAGGATCGGCGCCTTGGCCACCACGGGGATGGTATTGATCATCACGGCGATCGGGAAGAACGCCTCCTCGACCGTGCGCTTGTGCACGAAGACCGTCGCGATGGCGATGGCCGCGAGATTGCCGAGCAGGAACCCGCAGACCGACTCGATCGCCGTGGGCAGCAGGTTCATCATCAAGATGTCGAAGCGCTGGATCAGGATGCGGACCACGGCGACGGGCGACGGGGCGATGAAGGGCTTGATGTCGAACAGCACCACCGCGGCCCACCACAGGAACAGCAGCGCGATCACCGCGCCCATCGGCAGCAGCCGCTTGCGCCACAGCAACTGGCGCTTGCGCGCGACGAACCGCGCCTGCTCCTCGGCATCCGCGACGAAGCCGCTCGTGGCGGTGTTGGCGACCTGCGCCGTCATCAGCAGGTCTCCAGGATCTGCCGCAGCCTGCCGGCGAGGCGCACGAACTCCGGCGTCTCGCGCATGCCGAGCTGGCGCGGCAGGGGCAGGTCGATGTCCACCAGCTCGCGCATGCGGCCCGGCCGCGCCGCCAGCACCAGCACCTGCTGGCTGAGGAACACCGCCTCGTAGATCGAATGGGTCACGAACACGATGGTCGTGCCGGTGCTCTCCCAGACGCCCAGCAGCTCCTCGTTCAACCGGTCGCGCGTGATCTCGTCGAGCGCGCCGAACGGTTCGTCCATCAGCAGCAGCTTGGGATCGCTGACCAGGGCGCGGGCGATGGCGACGCGCTGGCGCATGCCGCCGGACAATTCGTGGGGGAAGGCATTCTCCCAGCCGCCGAGGCCGACCAGCTTGAGCAACTCCTGCGGCGTGCGCTTGCCCGGGCGTGCCGCCGAACCGCCGACTTCCAGCGGAAGCGTGACGTTCTGCAGCGCCGTGCGCCAGGGCAGCAGGGCCGAATCCTGGAACACGAATCCGATGTCGCGATTGCGGCGCGCGACTTCCGGCCGGTCGCCCAGCACCGCAACCGCCCCCGCGTTGGGTGGCACCAGGTCGGCGATCAGGCGCAGCAAGGTCGACTTACCGCAGCCGGAGGGGCCCAGCAGGGTCAGGAAGCTGCCGGCGCGGATGGCCATCGACACGCCGTCGAGCGCGGTCACCGTGCCGCGCTCGGTGGTGAAGCGCACGCTGACGCCATCGCAGCGCACGGCGTCGCCGGTGGCGCCAGCCTTGGCCGGCGCCGCCCGGGAGACGCCCACGCCGCCGAGCGCGACGGAAGCGGTCATCGCCACCTCAGCCGATCTTCGGCCGCTTGTCCTTGGTGGCGTCGAGGATCGCCGTCGTGGCGACAGAATCGAGCTTCGGCGCGCCGGCCGAGAACTGCTTCAGCTCGTCGTAGACCTTGATCTGCTCGGCCCAGTTGGCCATGTCCATCTGGCCCCAGCCGTTGGCCTTGGTAGCGGCAGTGAACTCGTAGGCCAGCATCACGTCGGCGGCCTCGACCTCGTCGGCTTTCACCAGGTTGGGGTATTCCTTGATCAGCATGTCCACCGCCTTCTCGCGGTTGCCATTGGCGTATTCCCAGCCCTTGGCGGTGGCGCGCACGAAGGCCTGCACCATCTCGGCCTTCTTGGTCAGCGTGTCGTTGGTCGCGTAGTAGGGCAGCGCGTAGAGCTTGATGCCCGAATCCCACAGCCGCAGGTCGACGCGGTCCTTGCCGAGCGGCTTCAGCGCCGTGGTGTTGGTGAGCCAGCCGGTGAACACGTCGACCTGGCCGGACAGCAGCGGCGTCATGTCGGCGCCGGCGACGACGACCTCGACCTTGTCCTCCGGGATGTTGTTCTTCTTCAGCAGGGCCGTCAGCAGGATCTTGCCGGTGGCCTGGATGCCCACCTTCTTGCCCACCAGCTCCTGCGGCGTCTTGACCGGCTTCTTGCCCAGCGAGAAGAACGTGTAGGGATGCTCCTGCGCGCCCACCGCGAAGCACTTGATCGGCAGGCCCTGCGACGCCGCCAGCATCAGCGAAGGACTGGAAGACACCTGGCCGATCTCGAACTTGCCCGAGGCGACGATGGCCACGCCGTCGATGCTGGGCCCGCCCGGCTGGATGACGACGTTCAGCTTCTCCTGCTCGTAGAACCCCATCTGCTTGGCGACCACCTCGCCCAGCTGGTTGCCGCCGGTGATCCAGCCGATCTGGAAATTCACGGTCTGGGTGGCGGCCTGCTGGGTATAGCCCCGGCCCGGCACCAGGCCCATGGCCAGCAAGCCGGCCGTGCCGGCGCCGTACTGCAGGACTTTGCGCCGCGAGATCAGTGGCTTGCGCGACTTCGTCATGGTTAGCTCCCCCGTCAAAGCGACGATGCCCCTCGTCTCGGCAAACCCTATGCCCATTTTGGTGCGCGAGAAAAGAACAGTTTTTTGCCACGGGTGGTGCCAAAATGGCATCGCCCTGATCGGCCGGGAGGTTGGCGATGCACGCCGCGGTTCTGCGCTACTTCGACCAGGTGGCGCGCCATGGATCGATCCGGCGCGCCGCGGCCGCGCTCAACGTCGCGTCCTCCGCCGTCAACCGCCAGGTGCTGAAGCTCGAGCGCGACCTGGGCGCATCGCTGTTCGTGCGCCGGCGCGACGGCGTAGGCCTGACCCCCGCCGGCGAGGCCGTGCTGCGCCACGTACGCGAGACGCTCGACCGCTACGAGCGCACGCGCGGCGATATCGACGGGCTGCGCGGCATCGTGACGGGCGAGGTCCGGATCGCGGCGCTCGATTCCATGCTGGTGCAGTTCGTGCCCGAGGTGATGAGCGCCGTCGCCACGTCGCATCCCCTGCTCTCCTTCGCCGTCATGGCGCTGGGGCCGCGCGACATCGCCGAGGAATTGCGCAACGGGCGCGCGGATATCGGCATCACCTTCGTGGATCCGCGCGACCGCTCGGTCGAGCTGGTGGACCGGATCGCGGCGCCGCTGGGCATCGTGGTCCGCCCCGACCATACCCTCGCGCGCCGGCGCAGCATCCGCCTGCGGGACTGCGCCGAGCATCCCGCCATCCTGGTGCATGATCGCCAGCCGATGATGCCGGCGATCGAGGCCGAACTCGCGGCGCACCGCATGAACCTCAAGACCCGTTCGACCTCGAACTCGCTGGAGTTCATGCGCGCGATGCTGCTGGCGGGCGTCGGGGTCGGCTTCTTCACCCGCTTCGGGTTCCTGAGCCAGATCGCGCGCGGCGAGCTGAAGCATGTCCCGCTGGCCGAGCCGCGGCTGAAGCAGCTCGAGATCGGGATCATCGTGGCACGCCGCCGCGTGCCCTCCCCCGCCGTCTCGGTCGTGCTGCAGGCGATGCGCGAGCGCCTGGCGGCCTTCGCGCGCGGCTAGCTGGGGAAGGCTTCGCGCGGGGCCGCGATCTGGCCTTCGTTCAGAAACTGCGTCTTCCGGCCCTGGAGCATCAGGAACAGGCGCGCCGTCTCCTCCAGCTCCTCGGCGTTAGACCGCATCGTCCAGCGACTTCCCGGCCCGGCACGCCGATGGTCTGGACGGTATGAAGCCCGTTCCGCGCGAACATCAGTGCGAGGTCGGTCGCCCCGGTCAAATCGTCGGCCATGCAGCCCAGGAGCATCGCGGTCCCGCCCGGAAATCGGCTAAAGTCGCGCTCTACGCTTGACCGCAGAAACGGGATCGTCAAGGGGAGAGGGATGGCCGACGCGGATTTCGAAATTCTGGACGAGCGGTTCGCGCCGTGCGTCAAGACGAGCGCGCGGGTGGAAAAGCTCTACGAAGGATGCCGCTGGGCCGAGGGTCCTGCCTATCTCCCCGCCCATCGCTCGCTGGTGTGGAGCGACATTCCCAACGACCGCATGCTGCGCTGGGACGAGACCACCGGCACGGTCGGCGTGTTCCGCCAGCCCGCGGGCTATTCCAACGGCAACACCGTCGACCGCCAGGGCCGGCTGGTGAGCTGCGAGCACGGCAACCGCCGCGTCACCCGCACCGAGCACGACGGGTCGATCACCGTCGTTGCCGACCGCTACCAGGGCAAGCGGCTCAATTCGCCCAACGACGTCGTGGTCAAGTCGGACGGTTCGGTCTGGTTCACCGATCCGGCCTACGGGATCGACTCCGACTACGAAGGCCACAAGGCCGACAGCGAGATCGGCGGGTGCCACGTCTATCGCGTCGACCCCAGCTCGGGCGCGGTATCGATCGCCGCCGGCGACTTCGACCGGCCCAACGGACTCGCCTTCTCGCCCGATGAGCGCAAGCTCTACATCGCCGATAGCGGGGCGCCACGGCACATGCGGGTGTTCGACGTCGCGGATGGCGGCCGGCTCGCCGGCGGGCGCGTGTTCGCGGAATGCACGGCGGGAATCTTCGACGGCTTCCGCTTCGACGCGGATTCGCGCATGTGGACAAGCGCGGCCGACGGCATCCACTGCTACCATCCCGACGGCACGCTCATTGGCAAGGTCCGGGTTCCCGAACGGGTCGCCAACGTGTGCTTCGGCGGCGCAAAGAGGAACCGCCTGTTCATCTGCGCGACCGCGTCGGTCTACGCCGTGCTGCTGCCGGTCAACGGCGCGCGCACGTTCTGACGGCGGGCGAACGGCCGCGCCTGCGTTTCATCCACGGAACTCTTTGCTTCGCCTGCACTGCGTGCCATTCTTGCCTGCCCATCCGGCAGCACCGCCTTCCGCCGCCAAACGCTCCCCGAGGTTCGAACCCCATGGCCGCATCCCGCATCACGCCGACCATCGATTTCGAGAAGAATGGCCGGCAGACCGGTTTTCTCCGCCTGCTGCACTCCGTGCACGAATCCGCCTATGGCTGGATCCCGATCCCGATCGCCTGCATCAAGAACGGCAAGGGGCCGACCGTGCTGCTCAACTCTGGCAACCACGGCGACGAGTACGAGGGCCAGGTCACGCTGATGAAGCTGGTCCGCGAGTTGAAGCCCGAGCAGGTGCAGGGCCGGATCATCTTCAATCCGGCATCGAACTTTCCCGCCGCCATGGCCGGGCGCCGCACCTCACCGATCGACGGCGGCAACCTGAACCGCTCCTTTCCCGGCGATCCGGACGGCGGGGTGACCAAGCAGATCGCGCACTATATCGACACCGAGATCCTCTCGAAATGCGACTACGCTTTCGATCTCCACTCCGGCGGCAGCTCGCTGATGTACGTTCCGAGCTCGCTCGGAACGCTGGTTCCCGGCGAGACGGACCGCAACACCAAGGTGCTGGAACTGCTGCGCCAGTTCGGCGCGCCGATCGGCTATGTGTCGACGCGGCCGATGGGCGCCGACCAGACGCTGGGCGCATCGGCGTCGCGCCGCGGCGCCATCTCGATCGGCACCGAGCTGGGCGGTTCGGGCACCGTCACCCCCGCCGCCCTGCGCGTCGGCGAGGCCGGCGTGCGGCGCCTGTTGAAACACATCGGCGTCGTGCCCGAGATCAAGGTCGATCCGACGCCCGGCACGCGGCTGATGCAGGTCGGCGGGCCGGACTACTACGTCTACACGCCGGAGTTCGGCGGGGTGTTCGAGCCACTGGTGGAACTGGGCGACGAGATCAAGGCCGGCCAGCCGGCCGCCGCGATCCATTTCTCGCATACGCCCTGGCGCGAACCGGAGATCGTCAAGTTCGAGCGCGACGGCGTGGTCCTGTGCAAGCGCATCCCCGGCCGCACCGAGCGCGGCGACTGCCTGTTCCATCTCGGTTCGGACTACAAGCCGCAGTAAGCGCGCTGACGGCGCCGAAAAGAGAGGACCCTCTCCCCAACCCTCTCCCTGGAGGGAGAGGGGGTGGAAGAAAATCGAAGTGCCGGGCTTTTTCCCCCTCCCCCTCAGGGGGAGGGAAGGGAGGGGGTCACGAACGGCCGGGGATCGACGAACCGGTCGACGACGTTGCGGATCAGGCGCGAGACGTTGTTGCGATAGTTGTCGTGCGCGAGGCTCGCGACGAAGGCGATCGAGCCGGTCGAGAACACCGCCCCGCCGCTCGGCGTCTCGAAGAACACCATGTCCGCGCGGATGGCGGGGTTCTGGGCGCCGTCCTGGCCCTGGCGATTGGACAGGATCTCCTCGTTCACCAGCATGAAGGCGTTGGAGTGGTTCTCCGAGGAGGCGACCACCAGCCCGTGCGCCGGCGATCCCAGGCGACGGTCATAAATGTCGATCTCGAGCCCCGCCGCGCCGTCGCCCCAGGCGCCGAAATCGCCGATGATCTCGTCGTCGATGCCCTTGAACAGGAAGGCCGCGCGCGGATCGCGTGACGCCGCGGTGCGGCGATAATAGCTGGAATTGTCGAAGCCCTGCGCATAGAAGCCGACGCCGAACAACATGTTCGGCGGCCAGCCGTTGCGCCGCCATAGCCCGCCGAGCTCGCCCGTGGTGTGGTTGTATTGCCCTGGCATCTCCTCCCAGGCGCGCGTGCCGTCCTCGGCCCGGCGCAGCTCGATCATGCCCGGCCAGGCCGGCGGAAACGTGACGCGCCAGTAGAAGCCGTTGCCGCCCATGTACATGAACCGCCCGCCGCGGCCAAGGAAGCCCTCCACCGCCTGCAGCATTTCGCCCGAGTAGTATTCCGGGTGGCTGACGCTCATCACCGCCCGGTAGGACGACAGCAGCGCCGCGCCGCGATCTTGCAGCTCGTGGTCGCAGATGACGTCGTAGTCGATACCCTGCTGGTCGAGCCAGTCGATCAGGCAGAGATCCATCGCGAAGTTCCAGAAGCGCCCGGTCGGCCGGAAGTTGAACAGCGGCCGCCGCGTGGTGGAGTGCCCGACACCGTAGCCGTCGCGATAGACGTCGTAGGTCGAGTGCCCGAACTCGAAATGCTCGGCCAGGAAGACGTCGGTCAGGTCGACCGTCGG
>JADZDN010000134.1 GCA_020851015.1 Alphaproteobacteria bacterium
GTCCGGGCGCCGGGCCAGGTCGAAAATCTTCTGGATCGCGCGATGGGCGACCTCCTCGTCGTAGTCGAGCTGCAGGCTGCGCGCGACGGGGCCGGCGTCGGTCCCCGTCTCGATGCCGGACACGCCGCCTTCCGTGGCCAGCTTCTTGCCGGCCGCGCGCTCGCGCTGGCGCGCCCATGACGAGGCCCAGCCGAAATCGGCCGGATAGATATCTGTCGTGAGCCGCTCCTCGAAACCGTGCAGCTGGTCCGGCCCGATGAAATGCATCTTTCCGGAAAGGCAGGTGTAGTAGCCAGCCTTGCGCAGATAGTGCGCGAACGTGGGAATCGAGGCGGGAAATTCCGCCGCGTTGTCGTAGGCGCCGATCGTCGAGGGCAATTGGCCGGCCATGAACGCGAACCTGGCCGGCGCGCAGAGCGGATAGTTGCAGTAGGCGTTGTCGAAGACGACGCCCTCGCGCGCGAGCTGCGCCATCACCGGCGTCTTGGCGGGGCCGCCCGCGCCGACGAAGGGAAGGGCCAGCGCCGAAAGCTGGTCCATCATGAAAACGACGATATTGGGCCTTCCGCTGGTGCCGGTCTTCATGATGCGCTCCGCCTATGCCTTGCCGATCGCGGCGTCGACGGCCTGGCCCAGCCTGTCGACCGCTTCCTCGATATGCGCGGCGGTGGCGTTGAAGGGCGGCGCCAGGCTGACGTGGTCGCCGCGCTTGCCGTCGATCGTGCCCGACATCGGGTAGCAGATCAGGCCGCGCGCGAGCGCCTCGACATTGATGCGCTCGCCGAGCTTGCGGGCGGTGTCGAACGGCTCCTTGCTGGCGCGGTCGCGCACCAGCTCCAGGCTCCAGAACAGGCCGCGTCCGCGGATATTGCCGACGTGGTGGTGGTTGCCGAAGCGCTCCTCAAGCGCGGCGGACAGCATCGCGCCCTTGCTTGTCACGTTGTCGAGCAGCTTCTCCTCGCGGATCACCTTCTGCACCGCCAGCGCCGCGGCGCAGGCGGTCGTATGGCCCAAATACGTGTGGCCGTGCCGCAGCACGCCCGAGCCGTCGCGGATCGCCTTGTGGATGCGCGCCGACGCGATCACGGCGCCTACCGGCTGGTAGCCGCCGCCCAGGCCCTTGGCGACCGTCACGATGTCGGGCGCGATGCCTTCCTGTTCGCAGGCGTAGTAGCTGCCGGTGCGGCCCATGCCGCACATCACCTCGTCGAGGATTAACAGGATGCCGTGGCGGCCGCAGATCTCGCGGATGCGCTTGAAATAGCCCGGTACGGCGGGGACCGAGCCCAGCGTCGCGCCGGCCACGGTCTCGGCGACGAACGCCATGACGTTGCGCGGACCGATGCGCTGGATCGTCGCTTCCAGCTCCTGCGCCAGGCGCCCGGCATAGGCTTCCTCGGTCTCCTCCGGCCGCCGGTCGCGATAGGCATAGCAGGGCGCGACATGCGCCACCTTCATCAGCAGCGGCTCATAGGGCGTGCGGCGCGTCATGTTGCCGCCGGTCGCCAGCGCGCCCAGCGTGTTGCCGTGATAGCTCTGCCGGCGCGCGATCACCTGCGTGCGCTCGGGCTCGCCGGTTTCGAGGTGGTACTGGCGCGCCAGCTTCAGCGACGCTTCCATCGCTTCCGATCCGCTCGAGACGATCAGCACGCGGTCGAGATCGCCGGGCGCGTCCTTCACCAGCAGGTCCGCGAGCTCCTCCATCGCCGGGGTCGTGAAGAGGCCGCTATAGGCGTAGGGCAGGGCGTCGATCTGCGCCTTGATCGCGCGGATCACGGCGGGATGGCTGTGGCCGAGGCAGGACACGGCCGGCCCGCCCGAGGCATCGAGATAGCGCTTGCCGGTGTCGTCGATCAGGTAGGCCCCGTCGCCGCGAACGGCGGTGGGAATCTCGGTCCCCAGCATGCGGTGGAAGACGTGGCTCTTGCTCGTGTTCATGGGCACCGTCGCGTGTCGCAAGTTGTCGCGGCCTAACGGCCGCATGTCTCGCCGACAAGGTAGGGCGTGGCGTCGGCGCGCCGCAACACTTGCTTTTTCCGGCGCCGGCCCGAACCATGCGTTTCGCGCATCAGGCATCGCAGGGGAACATGGCACAGGCAATCCAGGCGCTGGTCGATACGATCCGCGCGCATTTCCAGTCCTGCCGCACCGAGCGGCGCGACATCGGCGCGGCGCTGGACCATTTGCGGGCGACGATCGACGCGCGGCCCGTCGCGGAAGGCGCGCCGATCGTGCCGCCAGCCAATACGGCGGCGCAGCGATACCTCGCCGGCGCGCTCGCGGCCGGCGCGGCCGGTCCGGCCGGCGCCATCGCCGCCGCGATCGGGCGCGCGCGCGACGGGCTGGTCTGGCACTACAACTATGCGCCGGTCCCAGGCCAGCCGGACTTGCCGGAGAAGGTCGCGTTCTGCGAGATACTCGGTCCCAGGGCGGGGCTGCGCAGCGACGCGACGCGGCTGGGGTTCTCGTTGCTCGGCCCCGCCACGCACTACCCGATGCACGCGCATCCGGCCGTCGAGCTCTACTACGTCCTCGCCGGCACGGCGCGCTGGATCACGCCATCGGCCGCGGCCGAGCAGCCGCCCGGCGCCTTCATCCTGCACCGCGCCAGCGAGCCGCACGCGATGGAAACCGCGGGCGAGGCGCTGCTGGCGCTCTATTCCTGGTCGGGCGACATCGAATCCCCGTCGCTCTACGTCAAGCCCTAGCTGGCGTAGTCCGGCTCTTCCTTGTCGAGCTGCCGGCGCCAGGCGTCGAGGTGCATGCGCGCATCCATGCGGTCGCCCCAGGGGCCGTGGTAGTCGCGGCGGTACCGGTCGGGGATCGTCTTCAGCTTGCGGCCGGTCGACAGCGCGGTGATCTGGTACATTGCCGTGCGCTCGGCGATGTAGAGCTCGTCGAAGGCCTCGTTCACGGTGGCGCCCACCGAGGTCACGCCGTGATGGCCCATCACCATGATGGTCTTGTCGCCCATCAGCTCGGCGATCCGGTCGCCTTCCTCGTTGTCGTGCACGGGCGCGAAGCCCTGGTTGTCATAGACGATGCGGTCGTTGAGCAGCAGGTTGTTGTGGTGGGCCAGCGCAAGCTCGGTATCCTCGAGCAGCGACAGGGCAGTCAGGTACTGCGGATGGACATGCACCACGCAGGTCGCCTGGGGCTTCAGCAAGTGGATGCGGGCGTGGATGTGGAAGGCCACCTTGCGCAACTCGCCCTTGCCGCGCAGCACCTTGCCGTCGAGGTCGCAGACGATCAGCGAGCTGGCCGTCAATTCGCGGAACAGCATGCCGCGCGGGTTGATCAGGAACAGCGGCTCGGCGCCCGGCAGCATCAGGCTGTTGTGGTTGCCGATATGCTCGTTCCAGCCCAGGCGCGACGCGACGCGGAACACCGCCGCCATGTCGCAGCGCAATTGCCACTCGGCGTCATCCGCCTTCGAATTGGAAAGTTCCTTCAGGACCGCCGTCATGCCGATGCTCCCCTGGCGGCGCTGCCGACGATGGCGGGCCAGCCGGCGCAACGGTAGTCGGAGGACCGGGACGGCGTCAACAAACCGGGCGGGCAGGGGAGAAGGAGATCCGGGCCGGCCGGAGGACGCCAGACCGGCCCGGACTCCTGACCAAGCGCAGTCGACCGCCCAAGGCAACCGCGCTGGAAGGCGGGCCCGTCCTGGAGCCCGCGCATCGCTCTCAGAGGCGCGGCTGTTCGTCGCCGGCCGCTGCGTAGGAGAGTTCTTGTCCGGCGCGCACCAAGGTCGGCGCCCAGGCGTTGAAGTTGATGCTGAGGTTGAAGGCATCGAAATGGATCGCGCGTTGGCCGGCATCGAACGCCGTGCGGGTGACGCCGGTCGGGCGCGAGGATGCCAGGCGCGCGATCGGATCCTCGGCGGCGAAGCCGGCGAAGTCGATCTTGGCGGTCAGGTGCAGCCTGCCCTCGGCGAGCGGCCCCAGGAGGCTGCTGCGGATCAGGCCCATGGTCTCGGGGCTGACGCCGGCGATCACGTGCAGGCCGCCGCCGACGCGATAGATGCAGCCCGTCGTGTTGGAGGCAAGCGTGCCGCAGCGCGCCGCGATGCTGGCGGCCTCGTCCCGGATCGCCTCGATCATCAGGTCGTCCTGGCTCAGGAGTTCGAGCCGGGCATCGAAAACCCGGTTTGGGTTGTGGTCATCCATCTCGTCGTTCAGCCAGGCGCATCCCTGGAAGGGCAGCAGCACCCGGGTGTCGCGCTGGAATTCGATGCGCGAGAGCGAACCTCGGAAATTCCAAGCCATGTCAGTCTCCCGCGGCCGCTACCTGCAGCCGCAATCCGCGTATTGGAGGGCGCCGGAACGGCTACTCAGGCGTCCGCCGTGGCCGACATCGCGCCCTTGACCTTGCCGAACAGCAGCTCGACGGAGCCGCCCACCGCCTGCATCGAGGCGATGGCGGCGACCGAGATCAGCGCGGCGATCAGCCCATATTCAACGACCGTGGTGCCGGCTTCGTTGCGGATGAACTCGCGAATGAAGTGAAACATGGCGTCCTCCTACATGTTGGACGGTGGTCCGTTGGGCGGTTTGGCTTTTCAGCCGAACACGCGAATAACCTACGCTGAAATTCGCCAAAATGCAAGACAAAAAAGCAGCGATGTTCGAAAAAATATAGAAAAACGACCGGTTTTATTTAAATAAACGACAATAAATACTTAAAAATGCAAGGTATTCACTAGGTAATATAGAAAAGGCCAAAGAATTGATCCCCGGCGGGGCGCCGCCGGACAGGATCGTCGTTCGCGCCGCTTGCGCGCTGGAAAATGGCGAGATTTCGGGGCAAGCCCAAAGCCGGGCCGCTCAACGGCTCGGCAATGCTCGCGGGCAAATCGCGCCGCGGCGCCGCGCCTCGGCCGCCCCCGCCGTCGAACTGCCCGGACTCTGGGGCGGGGCCGCGGTCAGCCGCGGCCCCGGTGCGGCGCTAAGACGTTGCGTCGCGCTCCGCGGCGTCGAAGGTCAGCTCGACCTTCATGCCCACGGGGTCGCGGAAGAAGATCTGGTGCAGCGGGAAGCCGGGCACCGGCGCCTCGGCGAACGGGACGCCCAGCTTGTTCAGCCGGTTGCGCACCGCCTTGAGGCCGCTGGTGCGGAACGAGACATGGTCGAAGCCCAGAGCCGCGCCCGACTCGCTGGCAGGTGTTTCCGCCTTGGCGTTGCCGGCCAGGTGGATCACCGCGCGGCCACCCATGTAGAGCCAGTAGCCGGGGAACATGAAATCCGGCCGCTTGCCGGCCTTCAGGCCCAGGGCCGCCTCGTAGAAGTTCTTCAGCGGCTCCAAGTCTTTCAGGTGCGAGCGGATCGTCAGGTGGTCGATCCGGTGCAAGGTCACGCCGCCCACCGTATGCGGGCGGTCTGGCACGCCGGTCGAAAGGCGGCGCGCGGGCTTCGCCGCCTTTCGCGCAACTGGCTTCTTTGGGCTTGCCTTGCGGGCGGTGCGCGGTGCGGGATGGCGCAGGGCCTTGCGGGCGGCGGGCATGGCGTTCCTCCTGGTTCTCGGCCGCGATTATCGTGCGACACTGAACTCCGCGCAACGCCGTGCCTCGCCAAGGGAGACTTCGGATGACCGACGCCAAGCAGATCGTGCTCGCCCAGCGCCCGCAGGGCATGCCCAAGCCGAGCGATTTCCGCGTCGAGTCCGTGCCCATGCCGAAGCCCGAGCATGGCCAGGCGTTGGTGCGCGTCATCTATCTGTCGATCGATCCTTACATGCGCGGGCGGATCAGCGGCGTCGCGTCCTACGCCAAGGGCGTCGATCCCGGCGACGTGATGGTGGGCGGCTGCGTCGGCCAGGTGGTCGAGGCCAAGGGCTCGCAGCTGAAACCGGGCGACTTCGTCGAGGGGCCGATGGGCTGGCGCAGCCATGCCGTGCTGCCGGCGAACCTTCTGCGCAGGCTGGACCCCGCGGCGGCGCCGATCTCGACCGCCAACGGCGTGCTGGGCATGCCCGGCATGACCGCCTATTTTGCGCTGCTCGACGTCTGCCAGCCCCGCGCGGGCGACACCGTCGTCGTCTCCGCCGCCTCGGGCGCGGTGGGCCAGGTGGTGGGCCAGATCGCCAAGATCGCCGGCTGCCGCGTCGTCGGCATCGCCGGCGGCGCCCGGAAATGCGCCTTCGTGCGCGAGGAACTGGGGTTCGACGCGGCGGTGGACTACAAGGCCGAGAAGGACCTGGGCGCGGCGCTGAAAGCGGCGGCGCCGAACGGCGTCGACGTCTATTTCGACAACGTGGGCGGCGAGATCCACGACACGGTGATGACGCAGATCAGGCTGAACGCGCGCATCGTGGTGTGCGGAACGATCTCGACCTACAACAATAAGCCGGGCGAGGGCGACATCGGCCCGCGGCAGCTCCGCCGCCTGCTGGTCAACCGGGCGCGCATCCAGGGCTTCCTGGTGTGGGACTATAACCAGCGCTATCCCGAGGGCATGGCGCGCATCGCCCAGTGGATCAAGGAAGGGCGGATCAAGTACCGAGAGGACTTCGTGGACGGGCTGGAGAAAGCGCCCCACGCTCTTATCGCGGTGCTCGAGGGCGGCAACTTCGGCAAGATGAACGTGCGGGTCAGTGCCGATCCGACGCGGTAGAAGCGCAGGTCTCACGCGTTCGTCATGGCCAGGGTCAAGCTGGTGGAGGAAGACGGCTTGACGCCGGGCGACGGGCGAGGGCGTTCCTCATCCTTCGAGATGGCCGCTTCGCGGCCTCCTCAGGATGACGCGTTTCCTCCGCGTTCTACAAACTGCCGCGTCATCCTGAGGAGCCGCCGAAGGCGGCGTCTCGAAGGATGAAGGACACCCCGCTCACGCGAACGCGTCGGGCATGCCGGCTTTCTTCTTCGCCATGAACTCGTTGAGCGCCTCATCGATCCCCGGATCGATCGGCGGGGCCTCATATTCCGCGAGCATGCGCTTCCAGATCTTGTTGGCGCGCTGGGTGGCGTCCTGGGCGCCCTCGGCCTCCCACTGCTCGACCGAGTTGTTGTCCGCGATCGACGAGCGGTAGAAGGCGGTCTCGAAATTGGCCTGGGTATGGGCGCAGCCCAGGTAATGCGCGCCGGGGCCCACCTCGCGGATCGCGTTCATCGCCTGGCCGTTCTCGCTCAGGTCCACGCCGCCGGCCAGCACCTGCATCATGCCGAGCTGGTCGGTGTCCATGACGAACTTCTCGTAGCCCGACGCGAGTCCGCCCTCGAGCCAGCCCGCCCCGTGCAGCACGAAGTTGGTGCCGGCGAGCACCGTCGGCAGCAGGGTCTGCGCGCTCTCGTAGGCCGCCTGGGCGTCGGGGATCTTCGAGGCGCACAGCGACCCGCCGCTGCGGAAGGGCAGGCCCAGGCGCCGCGCGAGCTGGGCGGCGGCGAAGATCACCTGCGTCGGCTCGGGCGTGCCGAAGGTGGGGGCGCCGGACTGCATCGACATCGAGCTGGCGAAGACGCCGAACACCACCGGCGCGCCGGGCCGGCAGAGCTGGGCCAGCGACGTGCCGGCCAGCACCTCGGCCAGCACCTGGGCCAGCGTTCCCGCCACGGTGCAGGGCGACATGGCGCCGGCCAGGATGAAGGGCGTGATCAGGTTCGCCTGGCCGGCCTTGGCGTAGACCTTGAGCGCGCCCAGCATGGTGCCGTCGAACACCATCGGCGAGTTGGCGTTGATCAGCGACAGCAGCACGGTGTTCTTGTCGACGAAGTCCTCGCCGAACAGGATGCGGACCATGCTGACCGAATCCGCTGCGCGCTCGGGATGCGTCACCGATCCCATGAACGGCTTGTCGCTCAGCTTGATGTGCGCGTAGAGCATGTCGAGATGCCGCTTGTTGACGGGCAGGTCGACCGGCTCGCACAGCGTGCCGCCGTTGTGGTGGATCGCCGGCGTCATGTAGGCGAGCTTGGAGAAGTTCTGGAAGTCCTTGATCGTCGCGTAGCGCCGCGGCTCGTCGATCGTGCGGATGAAGGGCGGCCCGTAGACCGGCGCGAACACGATGTTGTCGCCGCCGATGGTCAGCGTGCGTTCCGGGTTGCGCGCGTGCTGGACGAAGGTCCGGGGCGCGGTCGAGCAGAGCTTGCGCGCCAAGCCGCGCGGGAAATGCACGCGCGTGCCCTTAACGTCGCAGCCCGCCCCCTTCAGCAGGCCCAGCGCCTCCTCGTCGTCGCGGAACTCGATGCCGATTTCCTCGAGGATCGTCTCGGCATTGTGCTCGACGATCTGCAGCCCTTCCTCGCTCAGCACTTCCATCAGCGGGATGCGCCGGACGATGGCGGGAAGCTGCTTGATCTTGGCGTGCTGGCGCAATTCGCGCCGGGCGGCGCTGCCGCGCCCGCGGCGGCCGGCGGCGGAAGGGGCGGTGACGTCGGCGGTCATGCTGGTTCCTCTCCCCGGTAGTCCCCGGCGGAATTCCGCTCGATTATCGAAAGACGAGGATACCCCCCTCTGGTCATGGCGCGACAGGGCCGGGTGCGTTTGCGGCCCGATTTCCCGCCAGGCCGATCGGGCCGCAACCCCGGCGATTGACCCGGCATCCGTCCGAGGCGAGAATCCCCGCCATCGACCGCCGGGGAGGCTCGAATGACCCGTTCCGTCCTGTTCGCCGGATGTGCGCTTTTCGCCCTTGCCACCCAGGCCCAGGCCGCGCCGCAGCCCCTGGGCCTGGTGCAGACGATCGAGCCCGCGCCGCTGACCTGCGACGCCAAGGGCCGCTGCACCGCTGTGCTGGCGACGTTCTGCCTGCAGCAGTCGCGCCTTCCGCCGGGGCCGGGCGACCAGTACGTGGTCGCGCCCGGCACCGAACTGCGCCTGACCGTGACCCGCGCCGGCGGGACCAGGGAGACCCTGGACGGCGGCGCCGTGCTGAACTTCGTCAGCTATGTCGGCTTCAGCAGCATCACGGTGGAGATCGACCGCGCGAAGCTGGCCAGCGACATGACCGAAGCCGTGGTCGAGGTGGGGCCGCTGGCGACCCTGCTGCCGGTCGCCCGGCCGATCGACGACAAGCCGCTGAGCGCGGACGAGGTCGCGCTCGCCACCGGCGCGTGGCGCAAGCAGGCGGAAGAGCTGTTCGACAAGCCGAACCCGCGCTCCGACGCCAACCGCCTGATCGCGCGCGCCATCGGCGTGCTGCCCGAGGGCTATGGCGAGGACAGCGTCGCCGGCCACGAGGCCGCCTGGACCGCCGCGCTGGCCGCGCCCGGCCGCGGCTTCACCGAGGGCGGCGTGGCGCTGGGCCGCAAGATGTTCGCGGCCTGCAAGAAC
>JADZDN010000135.1 GCA_020851015.1 Alphaproteobacteria bacterium
TGCGCAGGCAGGGCCAGTTGAGCCGCGCGGCGACCTGCTCGATATGGGTCGACTTGCCGGTGCCGTGATAGCCCTGGATGATGACGCGGCGGTTGTAGGCGAAGCCGGCCAGGATCGCGAGCGTGGTGTCGTGGTCGAAGCAATAGGCATCGTCCACATCCGGCACGTGCTCGCCGGGCTGGCTGAAGGCCGGCACCTGCATGTCGCAGTCCAGGCCGAAGGTCTGGCGCACCGAAATGGTGATATCGGGCGTCCCGGCCTGCTGGCCGCCGTTGGTATTCTGCGTCGAAGCCATCGTGATGGGGTCCGTTTTTCGCGTTGCAATAAGGTTTGTACGGCAGTCCAGGGGTGGGTGTCACGCCCCGTATGGCCGGGAATCCCCGCTTACCCTGCGGGGCTGGCCTGCGGCAGGTAGAAGCCTTTGAGCAGGGTGAAAGCCTCGTTGATGACCTTCAGCCGCTCCTCGGCCGACTTGTCGCCGCCATTGGCGTCGGGGTGGTGGCGCTTCACCAGTTCCTTGTAGCGCAGCTTGATGGTCGCGAAGTCGACCGGCGGGTCGAGGTCGAGCACCGCGAGCGCGCGCCGCGCCGCCTCGGCGATCGCCTGGTGGGCCCGGCCGGCGCCGGAATCCTTGCGCCCGGACTTCGTCCGGTCGGCGCCATTGACGCGGTTGGCGCCGGGAATCTCCACGTCGTCCAGGATGCCCATGCCGTCGAACAGATCAAAGCGGATGGTCTTGCCGTTCTTTTGCCCACCCAGGGGCCAGCTCGGCCGCCGCCAGGTCTGGTCGGCGCGGCGATGGGCCTCGATCTCGTCGATGCTCATGCCGGCGTAGTAGTCCCAGGCGGCATTGTATTGCCGGACATGCTCCAGGCAGAACCAGTAGTGCTGGTCGAGCTTGTCGCGCGCCCGGGGCGCCCGGTATTCGCCCGGCTCCGCGCAGCCCGGCACGTCGCACGCCCGCCGCGCCGGCTCGGGGTCCAGCTTGCGCAGCGCCGAAAAGGCGCGGAGGGGCCGCCTAGACATCGGTAAAGTATGGGTTTTCCCTGCCCTGCTGGCAAGCCGCCCGTCCGCCTTGCCCGGTCTTTCCGGCCCGCGGCCGGCATCAGCGGGGAAGCGGGGCCGCGGCTGGCCACCCCGACCGGTTTGAAGTGGGGAGGCCGGCGGTCTATGTCATCCAGCTAGGGCGGAAAAATTGCCAGGAGGTAAGACCGTGCGCGTCGCCGACCGGATCAGGCAGAAGCTCGAAACGGCTTTCCAACCCGCGCGCCTGGCGGTGATCGACGATTCCGCGCGCCACCATGGCCATGCCGGCGCGCGGCCCGAAGGCGAGACCCATTTCAAGGTCGAGATCGTCGCCCCCGCCTTTGCCGGACGCTCGCGCGTCGACCGCCAGCGCTTGGTCTACCAAGCCCTGGCGGAGGAATTGGCCAGCCGGGTCCATGCGCTTGAGGTCAAGACCCTGACGCCGGACGAGGATCGCGCGGTATCCCGTTGATGTGCCGGAGGACCCTCCCCCTACCTCCTCCCTGAGGGAGGGGGAATGAAGAAGGCCGCATTCCTATCCCCCTCCCTCAGGGAGGGGGTAGGGGGAGGGTAGCGTGGCTACGGCGCGTCGCGCTTGTCCGCGTCCTTGGCTTTGTAGAACTCCGGCCAGAAGCGCTGCACGACTTCGCTGTCCGACGCCAGCGCGTGGCAGGTGTCGAGGAAGCGCGGCTTTCTCTTGCCGGCCGCCGGGTCGCGCCATTTGCCGCCGCCGCGCGCGGTGAACACGGTCTGGTAGGCGGTGGTCGCGACCGGGCCGAGCAGTTCGACCAGATGGGTGCACCCCTGGGTGCCGCCCAGCATCGCGCGCACCTTCATGGTGAAGCCCGCGACGATGCGCATGCCGACAAGCTGCTGGAACTTGGGCGTGATGTCGCCGCACATCTTGTAGGGGCTGTCGTCCGTCACCGCCTCGACGGCGCGGATCGTCATGTCGGCATCAATGGTCAGACGGACCCACATCTGGTGGACCGGGGTGCCGGGTTCCATGTGCCCGCGCCACTGGTTGTCGAAGCCATAGGTCTTGGTGTCGACCAGGTGGCCCTCGATGTCCCACAACCCGTCCTTGCGCTGGAAGCCGCGGCATTCCACCTGGCGAGTATGCATATGATCCCGATCGACGGGGGGCGACAAGGGCATGGGCAAGCTCCTGAAGCTTCCGCGCGCAACCGCGCTGAAAGGGACAGGACTATAGACCCATGTTGCGGCGCGTCAACGCCGCGCGGGAATCAATGCGTGGCGCCGTAGCCCGTGTCGTGGATGAAGGCGTCGCGTTCCTGCAGCTCTTCCTCGAGCTGCCGCCGGACATAGGCGTTGAGGTCGCGCAGCGACACGATGGCGACGACCCGCCCGTCCTCGCCGACGACCGGCAGGTGGCGGAAGCCGCGCTCGGCCATGCGGGTCAGCGCCTCGCTGGCGTGCTGGTCCGGCGACAACGTCTCGGGATCGCGGGTCATCACGCGGGTGATCGGCGTGCTGTCGGCGTCGAGCCCGCGCGCGACGACGCGCATCAGCAGGTCGCGCTCGGTGAAAATGCCCTCGGCCTTGCCGTCGAGGCCGATGATCACCGCGCCGACATGCTTCATCGACATCAGCCGGACGGCGTCCATCACCGTCGCGGTAGGCGGCAACAAGGTGATCTTCTGGTCCCGCACGACGTCGGGAACGATCTTGCGCTGCATCGGAGCCTCCTCTCGGCGGAAAACGCGGATCGGCAAGCCCGTCGAGGGTCCTTCATGTGCCTCGTCCGGAGGCGCGTCGAAGGCCCAATGTCGCATCGCTGTCGCGGTCCGTGTCTTCCACCAGCAGATTAAGGACTCCATAGACACTCATGGTTGCTGCGCTGCACTGTCAAGCCTTTGATGTGCAACGGTTTCGTCGAAGGCGTGGAATTAGGCATTCCACCTTCTGCGCAACCACTTACGGGCCTGTGGCAAAAAACGGGCGCAGTCCGAAGGGCGACGCGACCCGCGCGCAGTCGCATTCTTGCCGTAGTGCAGCGATCAATCAGCCGACAAGGGCACGTTGCCGCTTCCCGGGAAAAGGGCGGAAAACCGGTTTGCCCACGCCGGGGGATCAATGCGTCTTCGCGCGCTCGATCATCGCCAGCAGCTGTTTGGCCAGCATGCCTTCAATCAAAGTCTCCATACTTGAGACGTCGACCGCGCCATTGCGATCTGCGGTATCCGCCGCTTCGAGAGCTTCAAAATATGGAACCCGATCATGAACGATTTGCTCTGGAATTGTGTGGTTGCCTGGCAACCGCTCGCCGAGCCTCACGCATAAAACCAGATAGAATATGGCTCGCGATGTGCGTCCATTGCCATCGGCAAACGGATGAATCCAGTTCAATCGCCACAGCACGTACGCAGCAAGATGAATTGCAGACCGCGACTCGAAATGTGCATTCACATACTCGCACATGTCTTCAAGAAGAGCGGGCACTGAGGAAGCGGGTGGAGGTTGATGTCTGCTCTTTTCAATTCGCACGTCGGCCGGTCGGTAGTTGCCAGCGTACGAGCTTATTCCTTGCAAGGCAGTGCGGTGCAAATCGAGGATGATCGATGGTCGTAGCCGAAATGGGCGAGATTCTGGCCCGATGAAACTTTCGACGTACTGAATTGTTTGATCATACTGTCGAAGGCCATTTCGAGTTTCGGCCTCGGCGCGCGCGTTCGCATCCGCGATCAGGTCCGCATCCAGCGGCACGCTGTGCCGCCGAATGCTGTTCGGCTCATTCATTGCGCTCGGTCGATTCGGCCGCCATCCGGTCAGCCTGTTCCTCGACCATCTCGCGCGTGATCAAGGGATTCTCAATCGCTGTATTGCCATAGGCGAAACTGCGGCGTTGGCGTTCGCGATCATTGGGCGTTTCCGGCACCTGCTTCGCGAGCTGCACCAGCTTCTCAATTTCCTTCGACATCACTACCTCCCGCAGTCGGGGCGCCGACGCAGCGAAAATTCTCGAACCAAACGTTAACAGATAGATAGTGGTTCGTGAATCTTCAAGTTTCCGACGTCGGCATTCTCATGCCTCGACGGGCTTGGGCGGCGTGACGCGGACCGCGGTGATCTGGTTGCGCTGGCGGCGAAGGATCTCGAAGCGGAAGCCGTGGAAGGCGAACACCTGGCCGACGCCGGGGATCAGGCGCGCCTCGCGCAGCACCAGGCCCGCGATGGTCGCCGCCGCCTCCTGCGGCAGGCCCCACTCGAACGCGCGGTTGAGGTCGCGCAGGGTGACGGCGCCCTCGATCACGTAGCTGCCGTCGTTGGCCGGGCGCACGCCCGGCAGCGGGCTGTCGGCCGCGGCCGGATGCGACGCGCCGATATCGCCGACGATTTCCTCGAGAATGTCGCTCAGCGACACCACGCCCATCAGCGCGCCGTACTCGTCCACCACCAGCGCCTGGCGCTGGTCGCTCTGGCGGAAGGCCTGGAGCTGGTCGTAGAGCGTGGTCGATTCCGGGCTGAACCAGGGCTTCTCGGCGATCGCCTGGACGTCGAGCCCGGCGAGGTCGCGCCCGCGCGCCATCACCTCGCGCATCAGCGTGGCGGTCGCCAGCACGCCGACGATGTTGTCGGGCTGGCCATGGGTCAGCGGCACCCGCGCGAGCCCGCTCGCCAGCACCTGCTCGACGATGGCGCGCGGCGGGTCGCCGGCGTCGACCGTCACGACATTGCGCCGGTGCGTCATCACCTGCGCCACGGTCACCTCGTCGAGGTCGAGAATGCCGCGCAGCATGGCACGCTCGTGCTTGACCTCGGGCTCCGGCCCGGCGTGGAGGTCGATCACGCCGCGCAGCTCCTCCTCGGTGGTGCCGATGCGCAGGTCGTCCGGCAGCTTGGCGCCGAACGCCTTCAGCGCCGCGCGCACGATGGCGCGCACCGCCATTACCAGCGGCGTCAGCACCGCCACCACGACGCGGGTCGGCCGCGCCAGCGCCAGGGACACCGCGTCGGCGTGGTTGATCGCGTAGGTCTTGGGCATCACCTCGGAGAAGATCAGCACCAGCGCCGTCATCACCAGCGTGGCGTAGGCCACGCCGGCATCGCCGAACACCTGGATCAGCAGCGAGGTCGCGATCGCCGAGGCGCCGATATTGGCGAGGTTGTTGCCGAGCAGCAGCGCGCCGATCACCTTCTCGCGCTCCTCCTGCAGGCGCTTGACGATCATGGCGCGGCGGTCGCCGTCCTGGGCGAGCTGGTGCATGCGCGGACGCGAGGCGCCCGTCAGCGCCGTCTCGGCGCCCGCGCAGAAGGCCGAGGCCGCGAGCTGGACGGCGATGATCCAGAGCGAGGCCAGGAGGTCGAGGTTCAACGACAGCTCAGGCATTGACGGTTCGCCCGGCGATCGCGCCGGCCAGCATCGCCTCGGCCGCGGCGATCGGCACGTCGGCGGCGGTGAACGCGCTGCCGATGCCGCGCGTCAGCACGAAGCGCACGCGCCCGTCGCGCACCTTCTTGTCGCGCCCCATGTGCTCGATCAGGCGCTCGGCCGACCACGGGTTCTGCGGCAGGTCGGCGAAGCGCGTCGGCAGGCCCACGCCGGCGAGATGCGCGCGCAGCCGCTCGCAGTCGCCGGCGGGACACAGCCCCTGCGCCACGCTGAGGCGCGCGGCCAGCACCATGCCGAAGCCGACCGCCTCGCCATGCAGCAGCGCGTCGGAGAAGCCGGTCTCGGCCTCCAGCGCATGGCCGAACGTGTGGCCGAAATTGAGCGTCTCGCGCAGGCCTTCCTCGCGCTCGTCGGCCTCCACGACCTTGGCCTTGGCGCGGCAGCTGGTGGCGACGGCGTGGACCAGCGCCTGGGCGTCGCCGCCGACGACCCGGGCGCCGTTCGCTTCCAGCCACGCGAAGAAGCCGGCGTCCCCGATCACGCCGTACTTCGCCACCTCGGCATAGCCCGCCAGCATCTCGCGCCGGGGCAGGGTCTTCAGCGCGTCGGTGTCGGCGAGCACGAGCCGCGGCTGGTGGAAGGCACCCACGAGGTTCTTGCCTTCCGGCGTGTTGATCGCGGTCTTGCCGCCGACCGAGCTGTCGACCTGGGCCAGCAGCGTGGTCGGGATCTGCACGAAGTCGATGCCGCGCAGCGCGATGGCGGCGGCGAAGCCGACCAGGTCGCCGATCACGCCGCCGCCGAGCGCCACCAGCGTGGTCGAGCGCTCGATCCGCCGGTGCAGGAGCTCGCTCATCAGGCTTTCGAGCCGGTGGAAGCTCTTGCTTGCCTCGCCCGGCGGCACGGTGATCGTGTCGTGGGCGATGCTGGCCGCGTCCAGCGCGGCGGCCAGCGCCTCCAGATGCAGCTTCGCCACGGCGGCGTCGGCGATCACGACCGCGCGCGGCGCCTTCAAGACCGGGCGCATCCATCGCCCGGCCTCCGCGATCAGGCCCGGGCCGATATGGATGTCGTAGGCGCGCCGGTCCAGCGCCACCGGCACGGTGGTAGGGGCGGCGCTCATGGGCTTGCGGCTTCGCCCTTCGCGCGCAGATGGGCCGCCAGCGCCTCGAGCACGCGCTGGACCGTGGTCTCCGGCGGGCCTTCGGTGCTTTCCACGGTGATGTTGGCGGTGGCGTAGACCGGGTAGCGCACCGCCATCAGCCGGGCCAGCACGTCGCCGGGATCGCCCTGGTTCAACAGCGGGCGGTTGCTGCGCCGGGCGGTGCGCTTCAGCAGCACGTCGAGCTCGGCCTTCAGCCAGACCGAGATGCCGCGCTCGGCCACGAGCTGGCGCGTCTGGGGGTCGATGAAGGCGCCGCCGCCGGTTGCCAGCACATGCACCGGCTCGGACAGCAGACGCGCGATCACGCGGCGCTCGCCGTCGCGGAACGCGGCCTCGCCATGGGCGGCGAAAATCTCGGGGATCGTCTTGCCCGCCGCCTGCTCGATCTCGGCATCGGCGTCGACGAAGGGCAGGTGCAGGCGCTGGGCGACCCGCCGGCCGATGGCGGACTTGCCGGCGCCCATCAGCCCGACCAGCA
>JADZDN010000136.1 GCA_020851015.1 Alphaproteobacteria bacterium
ATCAGCACCAGCACTTTCATGAACATCGCGAAATAGTCGGCGACGAACTG
This sequence comes from Alphaproteobacteria bacterium, assembly GCA_020851015.1. The sequence continues at coordinate 51 of JADZDN010000136.1, forward strand.
GCCGTGGAAGGTGACCTGGCGCGCCGGGGTGACGACGATCAGGACGAGGAAGGCCAGCAGCAGCCCCGCCATGCCGAGCCAGGCGCAGGTGCGCGTGGCGTCGTTGCGGCGGAAGGCGCCGACCATCATCAGGGCCATGGCCGAGACCGCCAGGATGATCTCGGGCAAAGCGAGGTTCGCCTTGGGCAGGAGCGGGATCACGGCCGGGCCTCCGTCGCGCCCGGCGCCGGCATCATCTCGACGATCGCGGCGGTGCGCTGGGTGTTGAACTTGCGGATCAGCTCGGCCACCGCCGGCTCGGTCGGCTTCAGGAAGCTGTTGGGGAAGACGCCCATCCAGAACACCAGCAGGATCAGCGGCGCGAACACGGCGATCTCGCGCATGTTCATGTCGAGGATCGACTTCAGGTCGGCGCGCACGAGGGTGCCGAAGATGACGCGGCGATAGAGCACCAGCATGTAGGCCGCGCCCAGCACCATGCCCGTGGCTGCCAGGAAGCAGACCCAGGTGTTGGCCTGGAACGAGCCGACCAAGACCAGGAACTCGCCGACGAAGCCCGACGTGCCGGGCAGGCCGACCGAGGCCAGCATGAAAACCATGAACACCAGCGCGTAGCGCGGCATGCGCTCGACCAGCCCGCCATAGCGCGCGATCTCGCGGGTGTGCATGCGGTCGTAGACCACGCCGACGACGAGGAACAGCGCGGCCGAGACCACGCCGTGGCTCAGCATCTGGAAGATCGCGCCCTGAATGCCCTGCATCGTCAGCGTGAAGGTGCCGAGCGTGACGAACCCCATATGCGCGACGGAGGAATAGGCGATCAGCTTCTTCATGTCCTCCTGGGCCAGCGCCACCAGCGAGGTGTAGATGATCGCCACGATGCTGAGCGTGTAGACCAGCGGCGTGAAGTAGAGCGTGGCGTCCGGGAACATCGGCAGCGAGAAGCGCACGAAGCCGTAGCCGCCGAGCTTGAGCATGATCGCCGCCAGCACGACGGAGCCGCCGGTCGGCGCCTCGACGTGGGCGTCGGGCAGCCAGGTGTGGACCGGCCACATCGGCACCTTGACCGCGAAGGAGGCGAAGAACGCCAGCCACAGCCAGGTCTGCATGTTCTTGGAGAAGCCGTGCGCCATGGCGGCGGGGATGTCGGCGTTGCCGACCTCGCGGTAGATCGCGAGGATCGCCAGCAGCATCAGGACGGAGCCGAGCAGCGTGTAGAGGAAGAACTTGAACGCCGAGTACACCCGTCTCGGCCCGCCCCACACCCCGATGATCAGGAACATCGGGATCAGCACGCTCTCGAAGAAGACGTAGAACAGCACCAGGTCCAGCGCGCAGAACGTGCCGATCATCAGGGTCTCGAGCACCAGGAAGGCGACCATGTACTCGCGCACCCGCGCGTGCACCGCCTCCCAGCTCGCCAGCACGCAGAGCGGGGTCAAAAGGGTCGACAGCAGCACGAAGAACACCGAGATGCCGTCGACGCCCATGTAGTAGTTGATGTTGAAGCCCTGGACCCAGTTCACCTTCTCGACGAACTGGAACTTCGCGCTGCCGGGATCGAAGCCGATCCAGATGAACAGCGACAGCAGGAAGGTCGCGAGCGATGTCCAAAGCGCCGCCCAGCGCGACACGCGCGCCACCGTCGCGTCGTCGCCGCGCTGGAGCAGGATGAACACGACCCCCGCCCGCGGCAGGAAGGTGGTGACGGTCAGGATCGGGAAGCCCCCCATTGCCCCCTCCCCCTCCGGGGCCCGGCCGGGTGAGCAGATACCACGACACCAGCAGCACGACGCCGATCAGCATCGCGAAGGCGTAGTGATACACGTACCCGGTCTGCAGCAGGCTGGCGCGGCGCGCCAGGCCTTGCGTGCGCGCGGCGATGCCATCAGGGCCCAGCCCGTCGATGATGGCCCCGTCCCCGCCCTTCCACAGCACGCGGCCGAGGCGCAGCGCCGGCTCGACCAGCACGTTCCAATACAGCTCGTCGAAGTACCACTTGTTGAGCAGGAACAGATAGAGGCCGTGGAAGCGCTTCGCCACCATGCCCGGCAGGTCGGGGCGGTAGGCATAGAACACATAGGCCATGGCGATGCCGAGCACGGCCATGGCGAGCGGCAGCAGCTTGACCCAGGTCGCGACGTGGTGCGCGGATTCCAACGCGTCGTGCTGCGGCAGCACCAGGATCGCCTTCTGCCAGAAATCCACCCGCCCCTCGCCGACGAAGGCGTTGTAGCCGACATAGCCCGCGAACAGCGCGCCGGCGGCCAGGCAGAACAGCGGCACCAGCATCACCCAGGGCGATTCGTGCACGTGCTCCATCGTGTGATGGTCGGCGCGCGGCTCGCCATGGAAGGTCATGATCAAGAGGCGCCAGGAATAGAACGCGGTCAGGAAGGCGGCGAAGGTGCCCAGCGCATAGGCGAACAGGCCGACGCCGCTATGCGCGCCGAACGCGGCCTCGAGGATCGTGTCCTTGGAATAGAAGCCGGCGAAGAACGGGATGCCGGCCA
>JADZDN010000137.1 GCA_020851015.1 Alphaproteobacteria bacterium
AGTTCGGCCGGCTGCAGAAGGCGTCCGGCGTCAAGGCGCTGCGCACGCCGTCGGGCCAGTTCTGCAACATCAATTTCGGCTGCGACAAGCCGCCCTTCGGCGACCCGCGCGTGCGCCAGGCCCTGGCGCTCACCATCGACCGGGCCGCGATGGTGAATTTCGTGACCGAAGGCTTCGGCACGCCTGGCAACGACACGCCGCTGAATGCCGCCTATCGCTTTTATCGCGACCTGCCGCTGAAGAAGCCCGACATCGCGGCGGCCAAGAAGCTGCTGGCCGATGCCGGCCACCCCAACGGGCTCGAGGCGACGCTGATCGCATCGGACCGCCCGGGGGTGCGCACCCAGCTCGCCGTGGCGACGCGCGAGATGGCGAAGCCGGCAGGCTTCAACATCAAGGTCGAGACCATGCCGCACGCCACCTATCTCGACCAGGTGTGGAAGAAGGGCTCGTTCTACATCGGCTTCTACAACATGCAGCCGACCGCCGACGCGATCTTCGCGCTGCTCTACACGTCGAACGCGGCATGGAACGAGACGCGCTGGAACAACGCGGATTTCGACAAGCTGGTGAATGAGGCGCGCACCACGATCGACGAGGCAAAGCGCCGGCAGCTCTATGGCGACGCCCAGAAGCTGATGCACGACCAGGTGCCGTCGATCATCCCGGTGTTCTTCGACCTGCTGGCGGCGCAGCGCGACTATGTCCAGGGCTACCAGCTCCACCCGCGCGGCGCCGTGTTCCGGCTGGACTATGTGTCGCTGGGCGACGGGGCGCCCAAGCGCGCATAGTCTTCACCGGCAGGATGGCGGGACTCCTGCCCCATGTCGCTGACCTATCTACTGCGGCGCGGCGGGCTGATGATCTACACGCTCGTCGTGGTGTCGCTCGTCGTTTTCGGCATCACCCAGGCCCTGCCCGCAGACGCCGCCGTCATGATGCTGGGCGAGAATGCCACGCCCGACGCGCTGGCCGCGATCCGCCAGCGGCTGGGCCTCGACCAGCCGATCTGGATGCAGTACGGGCGCTGGCTGGCCGGCGTGCTGCGCGGCGATTTTGGCCTGTCGCTCAGGACCGGCCAGCCGGTCGGCGCGGTGATGATCGAAGCCTTGAGCCGTTCCCTGCTGCTCGCGGTCCTGTCGATCGGCCTGATGCTGCTGGTCGCCGTTCCGCTGGGCATCGTCGCCGCCATCCGGCGCGGCCGGATCGCCGACCTGTTCGTCTCCGTGGTTTCCTATGTCGGCGTCTCGTTTCCCGAGTTCGTCACCGCCACGCTGGTGGTGCTGGTGATGGCGGACTGGCTGCAGCTCCTGCCGGCAACCGGCTACGTGCCGCTGACGGAGGATCCGCTGCGCGGGATCAAGCACCTGGTGCTTCCCGTGCTGACCGTCTCCGTCATCCTGGTGGCGCATGTCTCGCGCATGGTGCGCTCCGAGCTCGTCGACGTGCTGCACACCGACTACATCCGCGCCGCCCGGCTGAAGGGGCTGGACGAGCGGACGGTGCTGTTCCGCCATGCGCTGCGCAACGCGCTGCTCCCGACCATCACGATCGTCGCGCTGGATGTCGGCTACCTGCTGGGCGGCATCATCGTGGTGGAGGAGATATTCGCCCTGCCGGGCGTAGGGCGGCAGTTGATCGTCGCGATCCAGGCGCGTGACCTGCCGGCGATCCAGGCCGGTGCCCTGATCATGGCCGCCACCTATTCGGTGGTGAACTTCCTGGCCGACCTCGCCTACGCGGCGCTCGACAAGCGGATCCAGTATGCCTGAGCTGCTCGCCCGCCTGCTGCGCTCGCCGCAGGGCGCGATCGGGTTGACGGTCGTGGCGCTGGCCATGCTGGCCGTCGCGGTTGGCCCGCTGGTCGCGCCCTATGCGCCGGAGGGATTGTTCCCGCTCAACCGCTACAAGGGACCAAGCGGCGCCTTCCTGCTAGGCACCGATCAGTATGGCCGCGACATACTGAGCCGCCTGCTCCATGGCGCGCGCGCGACGGTGGTGATGGCGGTCTGCGCCACCGCGCTCGGCACGCTGGCCGGCGCGGTCGTCGGCACCGCGTCGGCCTATCTGGGCGGGCGCGGCGACGAGGCGATCATGCGGACCATCGACGCCATCATGTCGGTCCCCAGCCTGCTGTTCGCGCTTCTGATCGTGAACCTGCTGGGCAAGAGCAGCGTCAACGCGCTGATCGCCGTGGCGATCACCTTCACCCCCGCCATGGCCCGCATCAGCCGCAGCGTGGCTTTGACCGTCCGCAAGCAGGACTACATCAACGCGGCGATCGCGCGCGGCGAAGGGGCCGCCTATGTCGTGCTGCGCGAGATGCTGCCGAACGTCGTGGCGCCGATCGTCGTGGAGATGACGATCCGCGTTTCCTTCGCCGTGATGCTGTTCGCCACGCTGAGCTTCCTCGGCCTCGGCGCGCAGCCACCGGCGCCGGAATGGGGACTGATGGTATCCGAGGCGCGCAAGTTCATGCACTTGAGCGCCTGGATGATCCTGTGGCCGAGCCTGGCGATCGCGTTCGTGGCCATCGGTTTCAACCTGCTGGGCGACGGGCTGCGCGACGCCCTCAATCCCCGCACATGAACGCGGTACTCGATATCGCCGGCTATACGCTGGACTACGCCCTGCCGAAAGGCGGCAGCTTCCGCGCGCTGGAGGACGTCACGCTGACCATCGCGCGCGGCGAGGTGCTGGGCCTGGTCGGCGAATCGGGCTCGGGCAAGACCTCGCTGGCCTGGGCGATCATGCGCTACCTGCCGGGCAACGCGCGCGAGGCCGCCGGCACGATCAGCCTCAACGGCGAGGATCTGCGGGCGAAGTCACCCGCGGAGATCGCCACGATCCGCGGGCGGCGCATCGGCATGGTGTTCCAGGACCCCAGCACGTCGCTCAACCCCACCCTCACCCTCGGCGCGCAATTGTCGGAGGCGCTGGTCCGCCATCGCGGGCTGACCCCGAAGCAGGCCTGGGCCGAGGGCGAGGCCATGATGGCCAAGGTCGGGCTGCATCGCCCCGCCGACATGATGCACCGCTATCCGCACGAAGCCTCGGGCGGCGAGAAACAGCGCGTGGTGATCGCTACCGCCTTTTCCTGCCAGCCGGAATGCATCCTGTTCGACGAGCCCACGACGGCGCTGGATGTCATCACCGCGCGCCAGATCCTCGACCTGTTCCGGCGGCTGCAAGATGAGACCTCGGTCGCGTCTCTCTACATCTCGCACGACCTGGCGGTGGTTGCGACGGTGGCCGACCGCGTGGCGGTGATCCATCGGGGCCGGCTGGTGGAAACGGCGCCGGTGATCCAGGTCTTCACCCGGCCCCAGGCCGACTACACCAAACGCCTGATCGCCGCCGTGCCGCGCCCCGACCGGCGGCTGAACGAAATCGCGGCGGCCGCTCCCGATGCGGCGCCGTTGCTAGAAGTGCGCTCGCTGACCGTGCGCTATGGCCGGGAATCGCTGGTGCAACGGCTGCTCGGCACCGAGCGGGAGCGCGTGCTGGGCAATCGCGCCGTCAGCCTGTCGGTGCAGCCCGGCGAGATCCTGGGCGTGGTCGGCGAATCCGGATCGGGCAAGTCGACCCTGGCCCGGGCGCTGACGGGCCTAAACCCGTTTGACGGGGAAATACTCTTCGCTGGGCGGCGCATTGCCTCGGCCGGCGACATGGACCGGGCCTATCGCCGCGATGTGCAGCTCGTGTTCCAGCACCCGGACTCGTCGCTGAACCCGCGCCAGCGCATCGGGGAGATTTTATCGCGGCCGCTGAAGCTCTATGGCGCCGGCGATCCTTCCGATCACGTCCGGCAAATCGAAGAGCTGCTGGAGCAGGTGCACCTCCCCCGCTCCTTCGCCGCGCGCTACCCGCACCAGCTCTCCGGCGGCGAAAAGCAGCGCGTGGCGATCGCGCGCGCCTTCGCCTCGCACCCGCGGCTGGTGATCTGCGACGAGATCACCTCGTCGCTCGACGTATCGGTCCAGGCCGCGGTCATCCAACTGCTGCTCGACCTGCAGCGGCGCTTCGGCACGGCCTACCTGTTCATCACCCACGACCTGAATCTGGTACGTCAGATCGCGCATCGCATCGCGGTCATGTATCGCGGCGAGCTGGTCGAGCTGGCGACTATCGGCGAACTGGCCGCCGGGCCGAAGCACGCCTATACCACCGCCCTGATCGACGCCGTGCCGGCGCCGGTGGGCTGAAGGAAGGAAACTCAAATGGATCGCGACAAGCTGCTTGCACGCATTGACGACAAGGCCTGCCTGGACTTCCTGGCGCAGATGATCCGGCACAAGAGCTATTCCCAGACCGAGGGCGAACGAAAGCTGGCGGCCTTCATGGCCGAAAAGATGAAGGCGCTGGGCCTTGAGGCGGAGTTGCAGCCCGTGGAAGGCGAGCGCGTCAACGCGATCGGGCGCTGGAAGGGCAAGGGCGGCGGCAAGAGCCTGCTGTTCAACGGCCATCTCGACACCAACCCGGTGACCGAGGGCTGGACCGTCGATCCCTGGGGCGGTGTGATCGACGACAAGTTCATCTATGGCATCGGCGTGTCGAACATGAAGGCGGGCGATGCGGCCTACTACTGCGCGGTGAAGACGCTGGTGGATGCCGGGGTGAAGCTGAAGGGCGACGTGGTGCTGACCTATGTCGTCGGCGAACTGCAGGGCGGCGTGGGCACGCTGGCCGCCATCAGGTGCGGGGTTCGCGCGGACTACTTCATCAACAGCGAGCCGACCGATCTGCAGGCGCTGACCATGCACGCCGCCGCCTTCACCTTCATCATCGAGCTGACCGGTGTGACGCGGCACCTGTCGAAGCGCGAGGAGGCGGTGGACGCGATCGCGGCGGCCTGCGACCTGATCCCGCGCCTCAGCGCGATGACGTATTCGGGCGCGAAGAGCGACGAGCACCGCTCGATCAATCGCGTGCATGTCGGCGTCGTGCATGGCGCGCTGGGCAAGGAGCTGCAGGAATGGCGCCCGCCGCAGGTCGCGGACTACGTGAAGATCAAGGGCTCTGGCCGCTACGCGCCCGGCCAGAACGAGACGCAGGCGATCGCGGACATGCGCAAGGTGCTGGACGAGCTGGAGAAGCGCTTCCCCGGGCTGAAGGCGACCATCACGCCCGAGCACGTCACCGGCCGCCCGCTGATGCCGGCCTTCGAGGTGGCGAAGGACGCGCGCATCGTGCGCACGATCAACGCCGCCCACGAGAAGGTGCGCGGCAGCAAGCAGCCGACCGGGGCGATCACCCCGCCAGGCTACTACGGCACCGATGCCGGCCACTTCTACAAGGAACTGGGCATGGAGGGCATCGTGTGCGGCCCCGGCGGGCGCTACAACACCATGCCGGACGAGCGCGTGGACATACCCGACTACCTGGACACGGTGCGCATGTACCTGCTGTGCATCCTCGACATCTGCGAGCCGGCCTGATTTGCCCGCGGCGCGCCGATCGTCTAAGGATCGGCGCGGGAGCATCCTGGCCAAGAAGACCGTCTCGTCGTCTAATCCGCGGCTGATCGTCGGCATCTCCGGCTCGTCCGGCGTCGTCTTCGGCGTCCGGCTGCTGGAACTGCTGCGCGACCGGCCGATCGAGACGCATCTGGTGATCACCCGCTCGGCCGAGATCACGCTAGCGCACGAGACGCGCTACAAGATCGCCCAGGTCCGCGCCCTGGCGACCAGATGCTACGGCAACGACGACATCGGCGCGGCGGTCGCCAGCGGCTCGTTCCGCACGCTCGGCATGGTGGTCGCCCCCTGCTCTGTCCGGTCGATGTCGGAGATCGCGACCGGCGTCACCGCGGGACTGCTGACCCGCGCGGCGGACGTGGTGCTGAAGGAACGCAAGCGCCTGGTGCTGATGGTGCGCGAGACGCCGCTGCACCTGGGACACCTGCGCACGATGGCGGCGCTGACCGAGATGGGTGCCATCGTCGCCCCGCCCGTGCCGGCTTTCTACGGCGGGCCGGAGACGATCCAGGACCTGATCGACCACACGCTCGGCCGCACCATGGACCTGTTCGACATCGAGCTCGGCGCGGTCAACCGCTGGCGCGGGGGCTGAACGACCCTAGCGGCTGAACACCAGCCCCGGCAGCCAGGTCGTCAGCGGCGGCCACAGGCTGATGGCCGCCAGCACGGCGATCAGCGGCACCAGGAACGGCGCGGTCGCGCGGGTCACGCGCTCGAACGGCAGCTCCGCCACCTTCGACACGACGAACAGCACGATCCCGACGGGCGGCGTCAGCGTGCCGATCATCAGGTTCAGCACGAATACCACGCCGAACTGGATCGGGTCGATGCCGACCTTCACCGCCACCGGCATCAGGATCGGCACGAGAATGAGCAGCGCCGCGATCGATTCCATGAAACAGCCGACGATCAGCAGCAGCACGTTGACCAGCAGCAGGATCATCAGCGGATTCGTCGACCATTCGGTGATGAACGTGCCGACGGCCTGGGGAAAGCGGCTGACCGACAGCGCCCAGCCAAACAGCACCGCGCACATCACGATCGCCAGCACGACGCCGGTGGTCTCGATCGTGTCGAGAATGATCCGCGGCAGCTCGGCGACGCGTAGGTCGCGATAGACGAACAGCCCCAGCACCAGGGCGTAGAACGCCGCCACCGCCGCCGCCTCGGTCGGAGTGAAGATGCCCGACAGCATGCCGCCGATCAGCAGCACCGGCGCCGACAGCGCCCAGAACGCGCCGCGGAACGCGTCCCATGCCTCGCGCGCGCTGGGAAACTTCTCGCGCGGCATGGCGCGCTTGTGCGCCATGCGCCAGACCAGCACCATCATCGCGCCGGCCATCAAGAGGCCGGGGATGATCGCGCCGATGAACAGCCCGCCGATCGACGTCTCGGCCACCACGCCGTAGACCACCATCGGCAGCGAGGGCGGGATGATCGGGCCGATCGTGGCCGAGGCCGCGGTGACCGCCGCCGCCGTCTCGGCGTCGTAGCCCGCGTCCTTCATCGCCTTGATCTCGACCGTGCCGAGGCCCGCCGCGTCCGCCACGGCCGAGCCGCTCATGCCGGCGAAGATCACGCTGCCCAGAATGTTGGCGTGGCACAGCCCGCCCCGCCACCAGCCGACGCAGACCTTGGCGAAGGCGAAGATGCGCTCGGTGATGCCGGCGCTGTTCATCAGGTTGCCCATCAGGATGAAGAACGGCGCCGCCAGCAGCGGAAACGAGTTGACCGCCTGGATTACCTTCTGCGGGATCACCACGCCCGGGAAGCCGCCCCACCAGACGAAGGCCGCCGCCGCCAGGCCCATCGACGCGAAGATCGGCACGCCCAGCAGCATGACGACCAGCCAGCCGCCCATGATCCACAGCATCATCTCGATCACGCCACGTAGTCCCTGGTGGCCGCGCCGACGCGCCTTCCCAGGATCAGGTCGTGGATCTCGATCGCCGCGTAGAGGATCATCATCGCCGCGCCGACCGGCACGATGGCGTAGACGAGCGCAAAGCTGATCGGCAGGGTTACCGTGGGCAGGTCGAGGTTGCGCTGGGTCAGGTCGACGCCGTGCCACACCAGCAGGGCGCAGAACGCGATGATCGACGCCTGCACCGCGATTTCGAGCGCCAGGCGCGCGCCCGCCGGAAACCGCTCGGCTAGGAAGGTGATGGCGATGTGCGAGCGGCGGCGGGACCCAAGGCTCCAGGCCAGCATCCCCAGCCACATGAAGGCGTAACGCGCCAGTTCCTCGGACCACGCCAGCGGACTGCCGAACACATAGCGGCAGACGACCTGGGCCAGGACCAGGACGAAAATCAGCAGGAACAGGAAGACCAGCAGCGCGTCGGCGAGCCGCTCGATCGGGCGGAACGGCCCCTTCATGACCGTATGGCCGTGCTTCTCATCCTTCGAGACGCGATCTTCGATCGCTCCTCAGGATGACGCGATTGTCTTGTGACTTGCCCAACTCGCGCGTCATCCTGACGCGATTGTCTTGTGACTTGCCCAACTCGCGCGTCATCCTGACGCGATTGTCTTGTGACTTGCCCAACTCGCGCGTCATCCTGACGCGATTGTCTTGTGATTTGCCCAATTCGCGCGTCATCCTGACGCGATTGTCTTGTGATTTGCCCAATTCGCGCGTCATCCTGAGGAGAGCCGAAGGCTCGTCTCGAAGGATGAGGAACGCGAGCGCTATTTCACCGCCTGGATCTTCTCCCAGGTTCCCTCGCCCCACACCTTGGTGAACTTGGGCGGCACTGCCGCCAGCGTAGCCTTGCGGAACGCCGCCAAGTCCGGCTCGATCACCGTCACACCGCCCTTCTTGAACGTGTCGACCAGCGAGGCTTCGGCCTTCTGGATTTCGGCGTTCTGCCAGGCGATGCCCTCGTCCAGCGCGTCCTTGACGATCTTCTGGTCGGCCGCGGGCAGGCCCTTCCAGAACGCTTCGTTGATCACCACCAGGCGCGGCGTGATGATATGGGCGGTCAGCACCAGATACTTCTGCACCTCGTTGAACTTGCCGGCTTGGATCGTCGGCAGCGGGTTCTCCTGGCCGTCGACCAGGTTCTGGCTGAGAGCGAGATAGAGCTCGCCAAAGGACATCGGCGTCGGCTTGGCACCCCAGGATTCGGCCATCGCGCGGAACACGTCGTTCTCGGGCACGCGCAGCTTGAAGCCTTCCATGTCGGCCACCGTCTTCACCTCCTTGCGCGAGGTGGTGAGGTGCCGCGTGCCGTAATAGGTCGTGCCCAGGATGCGCATTCCCCGCTTCTCGACCAGCTGCTTGTTCATCTCCTCGCCGATCGGGCCGTTCATGGCTTTTACCAGATGGTCGGCGTCGCGCCAGATATACGGCGCCTCGACGATCGAAATCGACGGCACCCACTGGCCGAAATTCGCCGCGCCCTCGGTCACGATCTGCTGGATGCCGTTGGCCACGCCTTCGATCATGTCGCGCGAGCTGCCAAGCTGCCCGCCGGGAAAGGACTGGATCTCCAGCCGACCCTGGCTCTTCTCCTTCACCGTCTTGCCGACCCGGTCGATCATCAGGACCGAGGGATGGCTGCCGCCCACCACGTCGCCCCAGCGCAGTACCTTGGCTTGCGCCATGGCCGGGCCTGCGGCGCCCAGCGCCAGGGCGAATGTCAGCGCGATTGCGGGCAATTTGCTGCGGATCATCCTGTTTCCCCCTCTGAAGGCGGTCATTGCCGCTGCGTACGCCGATCTTACAGGCTTCGCCCCAGCCACGCGAGCGCACACCGCGTCGCAGCACGACGAGACCGACCCTGCTCAGACCACCCGGAAGTTCTTGAACTGCCAGGGATCGTTCTCGTCCACGGACTCGGGAAACAGCAGCCCGCGCCGGAGCAGCGGCGTCCAGTCCGAATATTCGCCAACCATCTTGCCCAGATAGGGCCGCGCGATCTCCATGATCCGTACATGGTCCATGTGGTCGGCCTCGATGACGCCGGCGTGCGGGTTCTCGATCGCCCATATGACCGCACCCAGTACGCCCGCCGTCACCTGCAGGCTGGTGGCGTTGTTGTAGGGCACCAGCTTGCGCGCCTCGTCGATCGACAGCACCGACCCGTACCAGTAGGCGCCCTTGGCGTGGCCCATCAGCAGCACGCCCAGTTCGTCGATGCCCGAGGTGATCTCGTCGACGATCAGGCGCTGCTTCTCCTGCTGCACCCAGTTCTTGCCACCGATCTCGTGCACCGACAGCACCGCGTCGTCGCACGGGTGATAGGCGTAGTGCACGGTCGGCCGGTACTTGACCTTGCCGTCCTGGCGCAGCGTGAAATAGTCGGAGATCGAGATCGCCTCGTTGTGCGTGACCAGGAAGCCGTGGAACGGGCCCTCCAGCGGCGTCCAGGTGCGCACCCGTGTCGAGGCTCCCGGCCGCTGCAGGTAGATCGCGGAATCGCAGCCGAAATCGTGCCGCGCGCCGTCGGCCGGGAAGTGCTTCTCGTGCGTGCCCCAGCCGAGTTCGGCCGGCTGGCCGCCCTCGCTGACGAAGCCGTCGATCGACCAGGTATTGACGAATTCGCCCGGCTGCTTTGGCTCCTTGGCCACCTGGGTATCGCGCTCGGCGATATGGATCACCTTCACGCCCAGGTCGCTCGCCAAGGCGGCCCAGCCCGGCCGGTCCTTGGGCATCGCAACCTTCTTGCCGGTGTCTCGCGCGATATGCAGCAGCGCCTCCTTCACGAAGTGGGAGACGATACCGGGATTGGCGCCGTGCGCGACTACCGCGGTCGGCCCGCCCTTCAGCTCGGCCTGCAGCTTCAGCGCGCTCTCCCGCAGCGCGTAGTTCGAGCGCTGCGACGGCGTGAGCTTGGGATCGGTGTAGCCGCCGGCCCAAGGCTCGACGCAGGTGTCGAGGTAGAGCGCACCCGTCCGATGCGCAAGCCGGATCAGTTCGACCGAGGACACCTCGACCGACAAATTCAGCAGGAAGTCGCCCTTGCGCAAGAGCGGCTCGAGCACCGGGCGATAGTTCGCCTGGTCCAGCCGCTTCTCGATGAACTTCACACCGTATTTCTTGGCGATCGCGTTGCCGCGTTCCTCGGCCGTCACGATCACCACGCGGTCGGGCGTCAACTCGATGTGGTCGAGCAGCATCGGCAGCACCCCCTGCCCGATGCTGCCGAAGCCGATCATCACCAGCCGCCCGGAAAACGGAGCCTTCTTCATCGCGATGTCTTCCTTGTCTTCGTCGCTAGGCCGTCGGATGGCCGGGGGTCTGGAGCAGCGGCGGATCGCCGACATCCACCAGATGGGCGCGGTCGAACCCGTTGAACGCGGTGCGCAGCGCGCCGCCATAGGCGCCGAGCTGGCCGATCTCGATATAGTCGCCCTCGCGGACATCGTCGGGCAGCAGGAACGGCCCGCGCATCCGGTCGGCCGAATCGCAGGTCGGGCCGAACAGCTCGAAGCCCGTCAGCGTGCCCGAACACTCGGCGCGGATCAGCCGGGCCGGGAAGCGAAAGCCCGGCGCCCCGGCATCCGAAAGGCTGCCGTAGATGCCGTCGTTGATGTAGAGCGCGTCGCCGCGGCGGTGATGGACCTGCACCACCACCGACACGCCGGCCGCGACCAGCGCGCGGCCGGGCTCGGCCCAAAGCCGGATGCCGGGCATGCCCAGCGCCGCCACGCCTTCCCGAATCGCGGCGACGAAATCGTCCAGCGCGGCCGGCACCAGGCCGGGATAGCTGACCGGGAAGCCGCCGCCCACGTCGATCACGTCCACCGCCACGCCCGAGTGGGCGATCACCTGCCCGGCCAGCGCCAAGGCGTCGCGATAGGCCTGCGGGCCCATGGTCTGCGAGCCCACATGGAAGCACAGGCCCAGGCGCTCGGCATGCGGCCGCGCCTGGGCAAGCAGCGCCGCCGCCGCGTCGGCCGGCGCGCCGAACTTGCCCGACAGGTCGTAGACCGCCTCGCCCTTGGGCAAGGCCAGGCGCACGTGCAGCCCCAGCCCCGCGGCAACGCCGCGCCGGGACCGCGCTTCCTCGCGCAGCTTGGCAAGCTCGTCCGCGCTGTCGAACGAGAAGTCGCGCACACCGTGCAGACGATAAGCGTCACGGATCGCCGCGCGGCCCTTGACCGGATGCATGTAGCGGATCTCGGCCCCGGCCCCGAACATCTGGCGCACCAGCGCCACCTCGGCCGGCGAAGCGCAATCGAACTGGCGCACGCCGCCGGCCCACAGCGCCCGCAGCACGCGCGGCTCGGGGTTGCACTTGACGGCGTACATCGCCTCGCCCGGAAAGGCGGCAAGAAAGCGCCGGGCGGTCGCCGCGACCAGGCGCGGCCGCAGGCAGTGCATCGGATCGGCCGGCCGTTCGGCCGCCACCAGCGCATCGACGCGGGGCAGCTCGGCCGGGGCTTCGGTTTCGAATCGTCGTCGCAGCGGGGCGACGGCCAGACGGTGACGGGCCATGGGTACCTCCATGGGCGGACGCCAGGGCGTCCGCTAGGGGGCCGTTCCGCCGCCCGGATGCGTAGGGCATCGCGGCGGGCGAACAGGAACGGCGGAAAAAACGAGGGAGTCGAAGCGCGATGCGGAATACATCGCGCGGTCCACGGTCACCGCTCGTCGCGAGGGATGGCTGGGGCTGCGTGCCGCTCAGCGATCATATCCACCTCCCATAAGGACACCGGCCCACTGGCGACCGGCTCGACCAAACAGGACGCGTTACGTCGTTGCTTGACCCTGCGAAGGGGCCTGG
>JADZDN010000138.1 GCA_020851015.1 Alphaproteobacteria bacterium
GCCCGAGGATCGCGCGCGTGCCGGGCGACAGGGTGAACAGCTTGTCCTTGGTGAGATCGAGCCGCGCGCCGGTCAGGAGCCCCTGGGCCAGCACGTTGACGGCGACGAACAGGATCGCCGACAGGCCGAGCGCGATCAGCGAATTGCGGCGGCGCAGCAGCGCGGTGCGGTTGACCGGTGCGGAAGGGTCGGCCATCGCGCTCAGCCCCCCTTCTTCCATTCGACGATCACGACGTTGGCGTAGAGGCAGAACGCCACCAGCGAGCCGAAGAAGACCGCGTCGCGCAGGTCGATGACGCCGCGCGTGATCGCCTGGTAATGCGTCATGAAGCTGAACGACGCGATCGTGTCGACCATCAGCCGCGGCGCCCAGCCGGAGAAGAAGTTGAGCACGACCGAGGTGCCGCTGACCGTGAAGAGGAAGCACACCGCACAGGCCACGACGAAGGCGATCACCTGGTTGCGCGTCAGCGCCGACAGGCACACGCCGATCGCCAGGTACGCGCCCGCCAGCACGAAGCTGCCCATGTAGCCGGCCAGGATCGCGCCGTTGTCGGGCGAGCCCAGGTAGTTGACCGTGATCCAGAACGGAAAGGTCAGCGCCAGCGCCCCGCCGGCGAAGGCCCAGGCCGCGAGGTATTTCGCGATCACCGCGCCGGTCAGCGAAACCGGCAGCGTCAAGAGCAGCTCGATCGTGCCGCTGCGCCGCTCCTCGGCCCAAAGCCGCATGCCGATCGCCGGGATCAGGAACAAATAGAGCCAGGGATGGAACATGAAGAAGGGCTCGAGGTCGGCCTGGCCGCGGGCGAAGAAGTTGCCCAGGAAGAACGTCACCGCGCCGGCCAGCACCAGGAAGATGACGATGAACACATAGGCGAGCGGCGTGGCGAAATAGGCGGCGAACTCGCGCCGGAAGACCGCCAGGGTCTCACGCATGGGCCTGCTCCTTGCCCTTCGCGGTCGTGATGGCGCGGAAGACGTCGTCGAGCTTGCCGCGCTCGACGTGGAACTCGCTGATCGGCCAATCCTTGTCGGCGCACAGGCCGCGCAGCGTCTGGGCGATCTCCTGGCCGCGCTTGGGCACGGCGATCAGCCGCACGCGGCCGTCGATCGCCTCGCCCGTCTCGACATCCTCGACCCCTGCCAATGCCCTGATCGCGGCGGTCGCCTCGGCCGTCTTCGCGGCCGGCAAAATGACCGACACGGCGTTGTGGTGGCGCGACAGCGCCTCGTACTCCGCCGGCGTGCCGTCGGCGACCAGGCGCCCGCCGGCGATCACCACGGCGCGCGTACACACGGCGTCGACCTCCTCGAGGATGTGGGTCGAGATCACGATCGCCTTCTCCGGCGCCATGGCGCGGATCAGGCCGCGCACCTCGTGCTTCTGGTTGGGATCGAGCCCGTCGGTCGGCTCGTCGAGGACCAGCACCTCGGGATCGTGCAGCAGCGCCTGAGCCAGGCCCACGCGGCGCTTGAAGCCCTTGGAGAGGGTCTCGATCGGCTGGTAGAGCACCGAGGCGAGCTGGGTCAATTCGACGGCGCGGCCGATGCGCGCCGCGCGCTCGCCCGCCGCGATGCCGCGCACGTCGGCGCAGAAGCGCAGGAACCCCTCGGCGGTCATGTCGGGATAGGCGGGCGCGCCTTCGGGCAGGTAGCCGAGGCGGCGCTTGACCTCGATCGGATGCTCGACCACGTCGAAGCCGCAAACCCTGGCCGTGCCGCTGGTGGGCGAAAGGAAGCCCGCGACCATCTTCATCGTGGTCGACTTGCCCGCGCCGTTGGGGCCGAGGAAACCCAGCACATCGCCGCGCGCGACCTTCAGGGACATTCCGTCCACCGCGACGATCGCGCCGAAACGCTTGCCGAGGTTGTCGATCTCGATCATCGGCTCAGCCATGCCGAAACCCGTTCCCCGATCGTTCTCGCATTACGCCGCTTCCCGCCGAAGCGACGGTGATTTAGTCCCCCGGACGGGAATTGCAAGTGTAATCGATTTAATCCGGCACGGGCCGGACGCGGGTCAGCGCCAGTCGCCCGCCAGCATGAAACCGGCCCACAGGATCGGCCGGTCGCGGTATTGGCGCAGCAGGTCGAGTTGCGCCTGGCGCAGCGCCGCCATCGCCGGACGCGTTGCGACGAGTTCATAGAACCGCGCCATCAGCGCCGCGGTCGCCTCGTCCTCCACCGGCCAAAGGCTGACCAGCAATCCGCGCGCGCCGGCCGCCATGATGGTGCGCTGGAAGCCCCAGAACTCGTTGCCGCGGCCGACCTTGCCCAATCCCGTCTCGCAGGCGCTGAGCGCGATCAGCCGCGCCCGGCGCAGGTCGATCGAATAGAAGTCGCGCGCGGTCATCGCGGCCTGCGTGCCGTTGCCCGCGAGGTAGAGCGGCGAGGCGAGCGGGTCGAGCGCGTCCACCGTGGCGTGCGCCGCGATGTGGACCAGGCGCCGGCCCGGCGCCTCGGCCGCCAGGCGCTCGCGCGTCGCCTGGCCGCGGGTGTAGAGCACGGCGTCGTTGAGCCGCTGGGCGATCGCCGCCGCCTCGCGCCCCGCGGCCGGCAGGTCGTAGGCGGCATCGCCGAGATCGGGATCGCCCATCACCAGCGCGCCGCCGCGCGCCGCCGGCGCCGCACGCACCAGGGCCGCCAGCGCGTTGAGCGAGGGCAGGCTGGCCACCGCGCGCCGCTCGACCAGCCAGGACTTGCCGTCATGAAGCGCGCCGAACGGCAGCAGGTAGAGCACGTCGTGCGCGACCGCCAGCATCGGCTCGTCGGGCCCGAGGCCAAGCGGCGCCACCAGCGCGGCGTTGAGCGCCGCGGCGCGCGGCGCAACGTCGCGCGCGTCGCCGCGGATCGCCTCCAGCAGCTCGGCGATCCGTGGACCAAGCACGCGCCGGCCCGCCGGCAGCACGACCTGGCGGATCTCGCCGGCGCGCAGCGTCCAGGCGATGCTGCGCTCCGCGAGGACGTGGTAGACCACGACGACCGCGTCGCGCGGCAGGGATGGACGCAGCGCCGCGAGCGGTTCGGCCGCCGCGACGCGATCGACGAAGGTCAGGCCCGCGCCGGCGGTTTGCACGCGGCCGATCAGGAGGTCCAGCAGCGCCCGCGACCGGCTGCGTTCGCTCAGGTCGAGCGCCTGCTCCGCGTTGCCGGCATCGGCCGCGGCGGCGACGGCATCGTCGAAGATATCCTGCGCCGAGCCGAAGAAGCCCGACTTGAATTCCTCGCTGCGGAAGCGCCCGCGCACGCCCTCGGCGGATTGCGCCGCCTCGACAAAGGACGCCAGCGCGGCGCCCTTGTCTCCGCCCGCGCGCTGCGCCCGGCCGAGCCCGTGCAGCGACCACATCCGCACAGAGGCGTCGTCGCCGGCGGCATCGGCCGCGGCCTTGAACCGCGCGGCGGCGCGCGCCGGATCGCCCTGCTTCAGCGCGACCTCGGCTTCCGCGCGCTGCAAGCCAGGCAGCAGCGCCGGCGGCGCATCGCGGCGCGCGTCGGCGAGCAACTGCGCCGCGCGCGGCGCCTGACCCTGCGCCAGCTCGGCCTGCGCCAGCGCGACCGTGTACCAGGGCTTGAGCGCGCTCCTGCCCAGCTTCGCCAGGGCCTGGCGATCAAGCGTCGCCGCCTCGGCGGCGCGACTCTGACGCAACGCCACGTCGCCCTTCACCTTCAGCGCCGGCGCGTGCAGCGCCTCGCTTGCGCGCGCATCCTTCAGCTGGGCGGCGAAATGCAGCGTCTCGTCGGCCCAGCGCTGCGCCTGGTCGAGCGCGCCCGCCAGGCTGTAGGCATAGGCGAGATTGCGGGCGGCGTGCGCCAGCAGGGTCTTGTCGCCGGACTGCTGGCCCAGGAACAGCGCCATGCTCGCCGCCTGGATCGCGGCGCGGTATTCGCCGCGATCGGCAAGCGCGCCGGACGCGCTGCAATAGCTGACGGCGGCGAGCGGCTGCGCCTCGACCGCGAGCAGCGCGCGGCCCTCGGCGGCGATGCGGACCACGGCATCGGCTTCGCCCACGGCTTGCGCTGCCCCTGGGCTGTTCGCCGCGGGCGCGGCCGGCCGGCGCGAGGCGGCCTGGTCGCCCGTGCAGCGCCCGTCGCCGTCGCCCGCCGCCGCGATGGCGGCGACCGGCACCGCGACCGGCGCTGGCGGCACGGCGCTGGGCGTTGTCGCGCCTCGCGGCGCCGCCGGCGTCGCGGGCGCGGCGGGCGCGGTGTCGTCCTCGCCGGCAGAGCTGTCGGCATTGCCGACGCCCGCGGAGGCGCCCGGCGCGGCCAACGCCAGGGCCAGCGCGAGCGCGACGCTAGAAGCCGTACTGCGGATAGAGATCATGCGCCGGCCAGTCGGTGACGGCCCGCAAGGCGACCCACAGGTCGCGGTCAAGCCCGGTCAGTCCCTGGAAGTTCAACGCCGGGCGGACCGCCCAGACCATCGAGATGGTGGGCCCATGCGTGGCGAAGGTGACGAGCTGCTGTTCCTTCGGCCCGAACTGGTTGCGGCCGGTGTGGAACCAGATGTGGCTGCCCGGGCGGAATTCCTGGATGCAGATGCCGTAGGTGTAGTAGCTGCGCCGCTGCTCGTTGATGAAGGCCGGCGTCGGCGCGAACACCTGCCGGCGCATCGCGGGCGTCAGCACGCGCGTATCGTCGGGCTCGTAGGCCGCCCACATCTTCATCACCTCGGCCGGCGTCATCTGCCAGCCCGACACGCTGTCGACGTAGCGCCGGTCCGGCTCGATCGTCGGCAGCGGCAGCCCGGCCGGCTTGAACACGGAATCGCGGCAATAGTCCTCGTAGCTCCTGCCGCTCGCCGCCTCGACGATCAGGCCCAGGATCACGTAGCCGGCATTCGAGTAGATGTACTGCGCGCCGGGCGGCGCATCGAGGTTGCGTTTGAGGATGCTCGGCAGCACGTCTTCCTTGCGCCAGGAGCGCGGGTCGCGTTCGCGCCCCTTGGGCGGCACGAACCGGTCCTTGCCCAGGATCACCGGATCGTCCTCGCGCTCGTTGCTGGCGAAGCCGCCCATATGGATCATCGTCTGGCGCACGGTGACATCGGGCACGCGACTGTCCGCCGGCGGACCGTGCTTCTGCAACGCCGCGCCGATGTAGCGGGAGATCGGCTGGTCGAGGTCCAGCTTGCCCTCGGCCACGAGCTTCGCGACGGCGAGGCCGGTAATGGATTTCGACAGGCTGAAGACGCGGTAGCGGTTCTTGGGGTCCATGCCGCCGAAGCCGGCGGCGTGCACCAGCCGGCGGTCCTTGACCACGGCGATCATCCCCGACCCGCCAGGCTTTGCCGCCTGGGCCGCGATCACGGCATCGACCGCGGCGAAGGGATTGTCGTCTGCCAGGGCGCCGGCACGGGGCAGCGCGAGCGTGGCGCCCGCGCCGAGCATGCCGGAACAGAGATCGCGGCGCGACAAACGCATCCGATCCTCCCTGGGCGGGCGGTGGAGGGATCATTGCACGATGCCGGTCCAAGTCAATGCGCGGGCGCGAAGGCGAATGCCTATTTGTCCGCCTTCCCGTCCTTGTAGTAGCCCACCGTGTCCCCCTGGAGCGTGACCCCCAAGCCGTTGAGCAGCCGGTTGGCGTAGTTGAAATAGGCGCAGACCTGGTTGACCTCGAGGATCTCCTCGTCGGTGCCGCCGGCGTCGCGGATCGCCTTGATGTCGCTCTCGGCCATGTCCTGTGGCCGCGCCGTCAGCTTGCCGGCGTAGCGCAGCAGCGCCAGTTCCTTGCCCTCGAACACCTTCTCCGGCTTGCCCTCGGCGAAGGCCTGGCGCATGCGCTCGGCCTTGGCGTCGTCGCCCATCAGCACGCGGGCGTTGTGATAGTGGTTGGCGAAGCTGTAGTCGCACTGGTTGATCATGCTGGTGTAGGTGCCGACGGCCTCGAGGAACCACAGCTTCAGGCTGTTGTCCTTGCAATGCAGCGCCGCCTTGTAGAGCACGTAGTGCCCGTCCATCGTCTCGGGCCGGATGCTGTGCACCCTCATGACGTTGTCGACCGTGCCATGCGGCGTCTTGACCTTGTCGTACATCGCCTTCAGGCGGCCGGTCGCCTTGTCGAGCGGGATCATGCGTATCCAGGCGGACATCGTTGCTCCGTTGCTTGGGGCTAGTGGGCCGGCGCGGCGGCGCCGCGTTCGAGCCGGTTGAAGGCCAGCGACAGCAGCGCGCTGACCGCGAAATAGAGCAGGGCGACCAGGATCCAGATCTCGAACACCCGGCCGCTGGTGACCGCGACCTCGGTCGCGATGAAGGTCAGCTCCTGGATCGAGATCAAGGAGACGATCGAGGAAGTCTTGATCAGCATGATGAACTGGCCGGCGAGCGCGGGCAGGATGCGGCGGAACGCCTGCGGCAGGATCACCAGGCGCATGCGCTTGAGGCGCGTCAGGCCCAGGCTGTCGCCCGCCTCCCACTGGCCCTTGTCGATCGACAGGATGCCCGCGCGCACGATCTCGGTGATGTAGGCGCCCTCGAACATGACCAGGCAGAACAGCCCGCTGAGAAAATTCGCCAGCAGCCGGCGGTCGCCGAACGCGAGCTCGATCAGGCTGGCCAGCGCGGGCGAGCTGGTGGCGGCGAGGCGGTCGAGCCCGAGGAGCGGGACGATCTGGCTGGAGAGGAAGAAGTAGAAGATGAAGATGAAGACGAGCGGCGGCATGTTGCGCACCAGCTCGACATAGAGGCCGGCGACCAGGCGCGGGAACAGCCGCTTGCTGGTCCGCGCCAGGCCGAAGACGAGCCCCACCAGCGCCGCGAGGACGATCCCGAACAGGGCGAGGCGCAGCGTGGTCAGGAAGCCCTTGAGCAGCAGCCCCAGCGCCCATTCGCCGGTCCGGGGATCGATGCGCAGCAGATAGACCCACACGCCGGACCAGTTCCAGCGGTAGTGCAGGACCGCGTCGACGCGATAGACGACGAAGGCGGCGGCGGCCGCGAGGACCGCCAGCACGCCCACGTCGATCCAGCCGAAGCGGGGCTTGGTAGAGCCCGGTACGCGCCCTGCCACGGCCCCCGCCCGCGCGCGCTCAGTTCTTCGCCACCTTGTCCTTCCAGTCGCGGTTGGAGAACCAGGCGTCGTTGCGCTCCTGCAGCCAGCCGTTCGAGGTGTAGAACAAGACCCAGTTGTCGAGCCAGTTGAGCGTGTCGGGATCGCCCTTGCGCAGCGCGATCGATTCGTCGCCGCGCGTCAGGTTCTCGGCGAACGGCATGAACGCCACGTCCGCATTGTCGAGCGCGAGGAACTTCGGCCGCGGCGCGCTGGCCATCCAGCCGTGCGCGTTGCCGTTCAGCACCTCCTGCGAAGCCTGGGCGTCGTCGTCGAACTGCCGGAGCGTCGCCTTCGGCATGTTCTTCTGGATCCAGGCGCAGGAGGTCACGCCGCGCCGGCAGGTCAGCGTGACGTCCGCCTTGTTGAAGTCGGCGACGGTCTTGAACCCGCCCGCCAGCTTCTTGTTGGCGACGAGCTGCTGGCCGGAATGCGCGTAGGGAATCGAGAAGTTGACGGTCAGGTTGCGCTTGGGCGTGATCGACATGCCCGAGATGATGAAATCGAACTTCCCCGCGATCAGCGCCGGGATGATGCCGTCCCAAGCGGTCGGCACGAACTCGACCTTGACCTCCAGGTCCTCGGCCATCTTCTTGGCCACGTCGATCTCGAAGCCCATCAATTCGCCTGATGTGTCGCGCATCGCCCAGGGCACGAAGGTCGACAGCCCCACGCGCATCGTGCCGCGCTTCTTGATCTCCTCCAGCAGGCTCGACGCGCTGAGCTGCTGCTTGACGTCCTGCTCCGCGCGCACCGGCCCGGCCGCCAGGCCGGTCGCCGCGACGACGGCGAGCGCCGCCGCCATCAGTCTCATTCCCTTCATGTCTTATCTCCCCGTTGGTAGTTGGATGGTCGACGAATTCATCGCGCCGCCGCCAGGCGCCGCTCCAGGACGCCGACGCAGGCCGACAGGCTGACCGTGATCGCCAGATAGATCGCGGCCACGGTGAACCAGATCTCGAAGCTCATGAACGTGTCGGAGATGACGTTGCGCGCCTCGTTGGTCAGGTCGAACACGGCGATCACGCTGACGATCGCTGAATGCTTGACCAGCGACACCAGCACGCCGGCGAGCGGCGGCAGCATCAGCCGGATCGCCTGGGGCAGCACCACCAGCCGATAGGCGCGCCCGCGCGTCAGCCCCAGCGCGGCGGCGGCATCCCACTGGCCCAGCCCCACCGACAGGATTCCCGCGCGCATGATCTCGGACGCGAAGGCGCCCTCGAACGCCGCCAGCGCGACGATGCCGGTCCACAGGCGCGGCAGCCCCAGGATCGGCGCCAGGATGAAATAGAACACGTAGAGCTGGACCAGGAGCGGCGTGTTGCGGATCGCCTCGACGTAGCCGATCGCGAGCCAGCGCCCGGAATAGGATCGCGACAGGCGCAGCATCGCGGTCGCCAGTCCGAATACGAGCGCGAGCGCCGTGGCCCACAGGCTGATCTCGACGGTGACGGCCAAGCCCTTGAGCAGCGGCCCCCAGATCACCTCGCCGTCGATCACCCGCGCCAGGTAGCGCGGCACGCGGTACCATTGCCAGTTATAGGCCATCGACTGCGCGCCGCGCAGCGTCAGCCACACGACCACGGCCACGAACAGCGCGAATTGCAGCAGGTCGAAGGCCGCGCTGTTCCACCAGCGGGTCCGCGTCGGCTGCGCCTGTGCCGCCCGGGAAGCCATGCTTGTCCGATCAGGCCTTGCGGTAGGCGAAGGCCTTGTTGAACCGCCAGTTCAGGTAGTCGCCGCAGGTGATCGGCTCGTAGCGCGGCGTTTCGCCCGGCCGGCAGACGACGCGCGGATCGACCAGCGTGTCGTGGTCGGGGTCGACCGCGACCGGCATGGAATAGCGCGCGTGGCCGGTGGTGTTGACGACGCGGTGCGGAGTCGAGGCGAAGCCGTCATTGGTCCAGCGCGCCAAGAGGTCGCCGACATTGACCACCAGCGTGCCGGGGATGGGATGCGCGGTGACCCACTGCTTCTGCTTGTTGAGCACCTGCAGCCCGCCCGAATCGTCCTGCCACAGCACGGTCAGCACGCCGAAATCGGTATGGGGCGCGACGCCGAACTGCTCGCGGCCCAGGTTGGGCGGCTGCGGCGGGTAGTAGAGCGCGGCGCCGCGGCTGATGCTCTTGCGCCAGCGGCTGACGAAGCTGTCCTCGGGCAAATCCATGCCGAGGGCGAAGCCGCGCAGCAGCGTGCGTCCGCATTCCATGGCCTGGGTGAAATAGAGATAGAGCGCGTCGCGCAAGTCCGGCATGGCGGCCGGCCAGCGGTTCGGCACCACCATGAGGTTGCCGGCGCGGAAGTCCGGATCGTCCGCGGCGATCTCCAGTCCGTAAATGAAGCTTTCCTTCAGGTCCGCCTTGGCGTCGTCGTACATCTTGGCCTGGCCGACCTTGAGGAAGCCGCGGTGCCAGTCCCTGACCCGCACCTGGTTCTTGGCCTCGTCGGGCAGAGCGAAGAAGCGCCTGGCACCGTCGAGCGCGCGGTCGATCACCGGCTGCGCCACGTTGTGGTTCTTGACGTAGAAGAAGCCGACTTCGGCGGCCGCGCGGCGGAACTCGGCCGCCACGCGCCGGCGCTGGTCGATGCCGCCGTCGATCAGCGGCGCCATGTCGATGACCGGGATGGCGCTGACGTCGATCGTCCGTGCCGTGGCGTAGTTCATGCCTTTTGCCCCCTCTGCCGCGAAACACTAGCATGGGCGCGCGGGCGTTCAGAAGACAAGCGCGACCGCACGCGATCGGGACTTGGCGGCAACCCCTTGGGCGTCGATAGTGACGCGCCGTGGCGTTACCGCGATGCGCGAGGGGCAGTGACCACGATCCAGGCGCCAAGACCGATCCGCCGGTGGCAGTCCAGCCATGCCGCGCTGCGCCAGACGCGGGTGGCCAGCGGCGCGGTGCTGTTCTCCTACGTGGCGCTGCACCTGGCCAATCATGCCCTGGGGCTGGTGTCGCTGCAGGCCGCCGGCGACGCGCTGCAGTGGCTGCGGGCGATCTGGCGCAGCGTGCCCGGGACGATCGCGCTCTATGGCGCGCTGCTGGTGCATGGATCGCTGGCGCTGTGGGCGATCTATCAGCGCCGGCGCCTGCGGATGCCGCCGGCGGAATGGGCGCGGCTGACCCTGGGCCTGGCCATCGTGCCGCTGATGGCGCTGCACGTCACGGCGATGCGGCTGGGGCCGGCGCTCTATGGCATCGGGTCGGGCTACACCTCGGTGCTGCTGGCAAGCTGGGTCGCGGATCCCTGGCTCGGCTTCCGCCAGGGCACCGGCCTCCTGACGGCCTGGACCCATGGCTGCCTGGGCCTGCACCTGATCTGGCGGCTGAAGCCGTGGTATCCGCGCTGGTCGCGCCTGCTGTTCGCGCTGGCGCTGCTGCTGCCGGTCCTGGCGCTGATGGGCTTCGTCGACGCGGGACGCGAGGTCGAGCGGCGGATGGCCGATCCCGACTGGCTGAAGGGCCTGGCCACGCGCCTGAAGTTCCCCGACCAGGCGCAGGTGGCCGGGATCTACGCCATCGCCGACGGGATCATGTGGGGCTTCGCGGCCCTGGTCGCCGGCGCCTTCCTGGCCCGCGCGGGGCGCAGCGCGCTGCTGCGACGCAAGGGTTTCGTGCGGGTCACGTTTCCCGACCGCCGCATGGTCGAGATAGCGCCCGGCGCCACCATCCTGGACGCCAGCCGCCAGGGCGGCGTTCCGCATGCCGAGGTGTGCGGCGGGCGCGGGCGCTGCTCGACCTGCCGCGTCCGGGTGAGCCGGGGGCTGGACGGCCTGCCGCCGCCCAGCGACGCCGAGCGCCGGGTGCTGGAGCGCATCTCGGCCGCGCCCAACGTGCGGCTGGCCTGCCAGACGCGCCCGGCATCCGACGTGACCGTCATGCCGCTGCTGCCGCCCAGCGCGACCGCGCGCGACGGGCTGGCGCAGCCCGCGCACATGCCCGGGCAGGAGCGCGAGATCGCGATCCTGTTCGCCGACCTGCGCGCCTTCACCCGGCTGTCGGAGCACAAATTGCCCTATGACGTGGTGTTCCTGCTGAACCGCTATTTCAGCGCGATGGGCGGCGCGGTCGAGAAGGCCGGCGGCCGCGTGGACAAGTTCATCGGCGACGGGGTCATGGCGCTGTTCGGGGTCGGCACCGCGCCGGCCGAGGCGTGCCGCCAGGCCTTGGCCGCCGCGCGGGCCATGGCCGAGCAGCTCGACCAATTGAACCAGACGTTGGCGCACGACCTGGACGAGCCGCTGCAGATCGGCATCGGCCTGCATGTCGGGCCGGCGATCGTGGGCGAGATGGGCTATGGCAGCGCGGTGGGCGTGACCGCGATCGGCGACGCGGTCAACACGGCCAGCCGGCTCGAGGGGCTGACCAAGAAATACCGCGCGCAGCTCGTGCTGTCGGAGGCGGTGGCCGAGCGCGCCGGCGCCGACCTCGCGCGCTTCGAGCGCCACGAGATCGCGGTGCGCGGCCGCCAGGAAACGCTGGCGATCCGCGTGGTGCGCGAGGCGAAGGAATTGCCGACGAGGTGACGTTTTCCTTCCTCATCCTTCGAGACAGCCCCTTCGGGGCTTCCTCAGGATGACGCGATTTTTCTTCACTCCACCACAACGCGTCATCCTGAGGAGCGAGCGCAGCGAGCGTCTCGAAGGATGAGGAGCGCGATCAATAGCCCTCAACCGATCCCCTTCGCCTTCTTGTAGGCCGCGACCGCCTTCTCCAGGTCCTTGCGTTCCTCGCAGCTCCCGCAGAGCTGGGACAGAATCTTCAGGTGCTCTTCCGCCTTCGGCAGGTTGTCGGTCTGCAGGTAGAGCTCGCCGACATACTCGTGCGCGCCCTTGTGCTTGGGATCGATGTCGAGCGCGCGGGTGTAGGACTTGAGCGCGTCGTCGTACTTGCCGGTCTTGCGCTGGCTGTAGCCGAGGTAATTCCAGGCGTCGGCCTTGGCCGGCTCCTTCTGCACCACCTTCTGCAGCAGCTCGATGGCGTCCTTGTACTTCTCGGCTTTGACCGCCTTGACGGCTTTTTCGTAGTCGCCTTCGTTCTTGGCCGGCTCGACGATGCTGCCGGCGGCAAGAATGGGCCTTGCCGGTGCGACCATGGCGATCGCGCCCGCGGCGGCGAGGGCGACGGCGTATTTCCAAAGCGGCGACATGCGGTACCTCCTGGTGATGGCGCGGGGCGTCGATACGATATGACCCCGATACGCGCCCCGATATTCCCGGGATCAGCGCCGTCAGCCGGCCAGCGCCTGCTCGATCGCGGCGGCCAGCTCCTTGGATTCCGGCGCGACGGAAGACGGCCACGCACCGGCGAGCGCCCCGTCCGGCCCGATCAAATACTTGTGAAAGTTCCAGCGCGGGGTTCCGGCCTCGCCCAGCTCCTCGGCGATCCAGCGATAGAAGGGATGCGCCTTGCCGCCGATCACGGTCTGCTTGGCGGTCATCGGGAAGTCGACCTTATAGCGCGTCGAGCAGAAGCGGCCGATCGCGGCCTCGTCGTCCGGCTCCTGGCCGCCGAAATCGTTGGACGGCACGCCCAGGACGACCAGCCCGCGGTCCTTCCGGGCCTGCCACAGCTTCTGCAAGCCCGCGTATTGCGGGGTGTAGCCGCATTCGGACGCGGTATTGACCACCAGGATCGCCTTGCCGGCATAGGCCTTGAGCGGCAGGGGCGATCCGTCGAGCGCGGTGAAGGTGAAATCATGCGCGGTCGTCATGCCTCGCCCCCCTTTTCTAGCGCCAGCGCAGCAGGCGGCGTTCGAGCCGGCCCAGCACGAAGGCGATCACGAGCCCCAGCGCCGACAGCACCACCAC
>JADZDN010000139.1 GCA_020851015.1 Alphaproteobacteria bacterium
CGATCCTGATGGGCATCACCATGTTCCTGCAGCAGAAGCTGAACCCGCAGCCGCCCGACCCGGTGCAGGCCAAGGTGTTCATGATGCTGCCGATCATCTTCACCTACATGCTGTCGGCCTTTCCGGCCGGCCTCGTGATCTACTGGGCGTGGAACAACCTGCTGTCGATCGCCCAGCAATGGGTCATCATGCGCCGCGCGGGCGTGCACGCGTAGCGTCCTTCATCCTTCGAGACGCCCGCTTCGGCGGGCTCCTCAGGATGACGCGAAAACAGTTGGGCATCGCGGTGTATGGTTGCGTCACCCTGAGGAGCCGCCGGAGGCGGCGTCTCGAAGGGCGACGCCTGGCACGATCGACAGGATCGTCTTGAGATGACCACCCAATCCGAGAACGACGAAGCGGCGCGGCTGGAGCATGGCCGCAAGCTGTTCGCGCAGGAGTGCACGTTCTTCTTCGGCGCCGTCACGTTCGAAGGCTTGCCGGAAGCGGGCCGGCCCGAGATCGCCTTCGCCGGGCGCTCCAATGTCGGCAAGTCGAGCCTGGTCAACGCGCTGACCGGCCGCAAGACGCTGGCGCGCGTGTCCGCGACGCCAGGCCGCACGCAGCAGCTCAACTTCTTCGACCTCGGCGGCCGGCTGGTGCTCGTCGACCTGCCGGGCTACGGCTACAATCAGGCCGGCAAGGAAAAGGCCCAGATGTGGGGGCACGCCGTGCGCGCCTTCCTGAAGAACCGGCCGACGCTGCGCCGCGTCTGCCTCCTGGTCGATGCGCGCCACGGGCTCAACCGCCACGACCGCGAGACGATGCGGGCGCTCGACCAGGCCGCGGTCAACTACCAGGCGGTGATGACCAAGGCGGACAAGATGAAGCCGGAGCCGCTTGCCGAGGCCGTGTCGGCGCTGGCGAAGGAACTGAAGGGCCACGTCGCCGCCCATCCGGATGTCATCGTGACCTCGGCGCATGACGGCACCGGCATTCCCGCGCTGCGCGCCGCGCTGGCGGCGCTGGCGGAGGGGTCGCCCTTCCGCTAATCTCGCGCGCCGCAACATCCGGGCCGATGCCATGACCCAAGCGAAATTCGCCACCTCCACCACGCAGGTCAGCGACGACCTGCGCGCCAAGACCGCCACGCTCGCCGAGGCGCTGCCCTTCATGCGCATGCATGCCGGCCAGACCTTCGTCGTGAAATACGGCGGCCACGCCATGGGCGAGGAGCACCTGGCGCTCAGCTTCGCGCGCGACATCGTGCTGTTGAAGCAGGTCGGCATGAACCCCGTCGTCGTGCATGGCGGCGGCCCGCAGATCGGCAAGATGCTCGAGCGCTTGAAGATCAAGAGCTCGTTCATCGACGGGCTGCGCGTGACCGACGCCGCGACCGTCGAGATCGTCGAGATGGTGCTGTCGGGCTCGATCAACAAGCAGATCGTCACCTATATCAGCGCCGCCGGCGGCAAGGCGGTCGGACTTTCCGGCAAGGACGCTGGCCTGGTCCGGGCACGGCAGTTGCGCCGGACCAAGCGCGATCCCGATTCGAACATCGAGAAGGTGCTGGACCTGGGCTTCGTCGGCGAGCCCGAGAGCATCAATGCCGAGGTGCTGGCGAATCTGGCGCGGTCGGACCTGATCCCGGTGATCGCGCCGATCGGCGTGGGGCCGAACGGCGAGACCTTCAACATCAACGCCGACACGGTCGCGGGCGCGGTCGCCGGCGCGCTGAAGGCCAAGCGCCTGCTGCTGCTGACCGACGTGGTGGGCGTGCTGGACAAGTCGAAGACCTTCATCCCCGAGCTGTCGCTCAAGCGCACGCGCGCGCTGATCGCCGACGGCACCATCGCCGGCGGCATGATCCCCAAGGTCGAGACCTGCATCGACGCGGTGGAGCAGGGGGTGGACGGCGCGGTGATCATGGACGGGCGCGTGCCCAACGCCGTGCTGCTGGAGTTGTTCACGCCGCCTGGCTTCGGCACGCGCATCAGCCAGGCCGGGGGACAGGCATGAATCAGATCGACCTCAAGGACAGGGCGGCCGTCATCACCGGCGGCGCGCGCGGCATCGGGCTCGCGATCGCTAAGCGGTTCCTGATCTCCGGCGCCAAGGTCGCGCTGTGGGACATGGACGCCCAGGCGATCGCGGCGGCGAAGAAGGAGCTGAGCGGCGGCGCGTCCGTCCATGGCCAGGCGCTCGACATCACCGACGACGCCAAGGTCGACCAGGCTTGCGCGGCGACGGAAAAGGCGCTGGGCCAGATCGACATCCTGGTCAACAACGCGGGCATCACCGGTCCCAACAAGACGACCTGGGAATACCCGGTGGCCGACTGGCGGCGCGTGATCGACGTTGATCTGAACGCCGTCTTCATCTGCTGCCGCGCGGTGGTGCCGGGGATGCTGAAGCGCGGCTATGGGCGCGTGGTCAACATCGCCTCGGTCGCGGGCAAGGATGGCAATCCCAACGCGCCGGCCTACAGCGCCGCCAAGGCGGGCGTGATCGGATTGACGAAATCGCTGGGCAAGGAGCTGGCGGGCAAGGGCGTGATCGTCAACTGCGTGACCCCGGCCGCGGCCAAGACCGACATCTTCAAGCAGATGACGCAGGAACACATCGACTACATGCGCGCGAAAATCCCGATGAACCGCTTCGTCGAGGTCGACGAGATCGCGGCGCTGGTGGCCTGGCTCGCCTCGCCGGACTGCTCGTTCACCACCGGCGGCGTGTTCGACATCTCCGGCGGACGGGCGACGTATTAGGGCCGTCGGTCTGCCGGGGCGCTTGCCCGGTCGAGCCGATCCATCCGGTTGGTTCGCAGCCGTCGAATCTCGTCGCGGCCGAGACCCTGCCGGCCAAGCGCGATGGCTACGCCGACGGCCCGTCGGATAGCGGCCGCAATGGAAACGGCGCGACGGCGTTGGTTGTCCGCGCCATCTCGGCATCCACTGCGGCGAATGCGCGCCCTGTCGTACCGGAATCGCGGAGCGCGCGCGCGACAAGCTCGGCGACGTCGCCGCGATTGACGAACCCGTGTGCTTCCGGGTCCGCGATCAGGACGCCGCGACCGGTTGCCGGCGCGGAACGCAGGCCTCCCGGCCGGACGATGGTCGCCGAGGGAATCGTGCGCTTGAGGTGGTCCTCGGCCCGCGTCTTGGCATCGACCGCCTCCCCGAATGCCGCTATGGCGCGTTCGGATCGAAACGGCGCCATCTCGCCGCACCCGATCGACGTGACGAGGACGAACCGTTCGACAGGATGGGTCGCGGCTCGCTCGATGACGTTGACATTGCCTTCATGATCCACATAGCGCCCGTCGTCGGCACGCCCGCCCAAGGTGGAGACGACGTCGCCGCCTGCGGGCAGATGTGCGAATGCGTGCGCGACATCGGACCTCGAAAAGGCGTCCCCGCGCACGATCCGAACGCCCAAGCTTTCCAGACCGGAGCTCTCCGCCTGCGAGCGCAGCATCGCCAACACGGGAACATTTCCGACTCTCAGCAGTCGCGCAAGCGCCAAGCCGACGCCGCGACTCGCTCCAAAGATCATGACCGGACGCAAATCACTTGGTCCCGGATGCCACGGCGAACCGGCGTTCGAGTCGGGCAAAGCGCTCGACCTGATCGGCCTTGAGCCGACGCTCCCGGTCCCTTCCAACGAATATCTTGAACATGGCCTCTCCATCGGCGTTGCAAAACTGGACCGAGAGTGTGTCCGTTCCCATGAACGGGCGCCGCAGAAACGCGATCGCGCGGCAATTCCCGTGGCGCAAGTGCCCGCGCAAGGGGCCGCCGCCGTTGAGATTGTAGAATCCATGTCGCAGTACCCCCGCAGGCAAGCTGCCTTCGAACTCGAGAATGACGTCCTTCGTGTGAACAATCGTCGTAACATCGCCCCAGCCGGAAATGTCCTGCATCACGTCCACGAAGTGGTCGCCGGATATGCGTTTGCACATTCCGGCGGGCAGACATTCCATGACGGTCAGAAGCGGCAAATCGTGCTGGCCGGCCAGCATCTCCAGCACGCCATCCGGTCTGTCCGCGAGTTCCCGTCGCACGTTGGCAAGTTTCTCCGATACGCCGATCTCATTCATGGCACGCGTCCGTTACCTGTCGTTTGTCGGAAAGGAGGCCGCATCGCGATGCTACGCGCTCGCGGTCGGGGCGGTTGCGGCAACAATGTCGTTGAATGCCGCTATCAGGTTGCCATACCAGAAGCGACCGGCCGCGGTCAGATGAACCGTGCCATCCGCGACCAGCAACAGCCCGGCCGTCTGCCATTGCTCCAGCAGCGGCGCGAAGAAACTTCCCGCATCCGGTATGTGCGGGATATCGAGGCCGCGGAGGTCCAATCGCCCGACTTCGAATCCCGCGGCG
Organism: Alphaproteobacteria bacterium; assembly: GCA_020851015.1. The sequence continues at coordinate 4,362 of JADZDN010000139.1, forward strand.
ATATGGTTGCGCGCAGGCTGGAGATCGTCCGCCACGCTCATCCCGGCGAGCGGCTTGCGCCCTGCGGCGATCTCGTCCTTGTATTGCTGCAGTTTGCCGGCAAGACTGTAGCTGTACCGGCCTATGGATCCGCCCGCGCCGGATCCATAGGCCAGACAATCGGCGCCCTGTTTGATGCGCAGATTGTAGACGTTGCGCTCTTGCGGCGTCCGCGCCCAGTGGCTGTTGCTGATTTGGCTCCAGGCATTGGCCCCGAGAAACTCGGCGCCGATCGTGTACATCGCGGCCATCTCCGGAAACGCGAAAGGCCGGAACTTGCCGGCGCCGGCCGCCTGGAAAAGCGGCGTTCCCGGAATGAGATTGAGCCCGTAGAGGTCGACGCCGTCCGGCGCCAAATCGACCGAAATGCGCAGGTCCTCCCGCCAAATCTCTTCGGTTTGTCCCGGCAGCCCGTAGAGCAGGTCGATGACGAGCGCCATGTGCTTGCGCTCGCGGATACCCGCAAGAAAGCGTATCGCCTCGTCCTTCTCGGCGCGGCGCCCCTGGCGGCGGCGGACCGCAGTATCGAAGCTCTGAACGCCGATCGAAATGCGGTTCACGCCTGCATCGATGCAAGCGGCAATCTTCTCGTCATCGAAATGAATGATCCGGCCTTCGACGGTGATTTCGCATTCGGCGGCCAAAGGCAGATTTCGCCTCACCGTGCGGAGAATTCGTTCCAGGTCTTTGGCCGCAAGCGCGCTCGGCGTTCCGCCGCCGACGTAGACCGCCTGTATCGGTTGATCTCTGATAGCCGGCTCCTCCGCCTCGCGCTCGATCTCGGAAATCACGAGATCCGCATATGCCGATGCCTCCTGCGGCGTATAGGCGTTGCGATAGAACCCGCAAAAGAGACAATGATTGGCACAGAACGGCACGTGGATGTAGGCAAGGCGACCGTGTTGCATTCGATGGCCCGACATCAAGCGGAACCACGCGGCGGGAATGTCTTCGGGCGCGAGCGGCTGCCGATGCTGCCAGGGGATTAGGGCTCTTCGCGATGCGAAGGCATTCGCAACGATATCTCCTTCCTGGCTGGCGAAGTAGCGCGTGAAGTCGGCGAAGCTCATGCGACTTGCTCGGGCACCTGGCATTAGATGCAAATGCGACTCATTTGCTATTGCATCTAGTCCTGGGCGCGAAAATTAGTCAAGCAGTCGGCGAAATCGGCCGCGCATTTCGCGCTGCGACAAATCACCCCACGGCGGAGCCGCGCCGCCGACCCCGGCGCTCGCGCGCCGGGCCGGCGTCGAGGCTTCCCCAGCGCTCCGCCGGCACGGAGTCCCCCGCGACAAGCCCGGCCGGCAGCCCGGCGCGCACCCGCGCATCGACCGCGGGCGGCAGCGCGTACGGGTTGGGACGCGACAGCAGCCCCTTGGCCCGGGCCAGCGCGCGGCCATGCGCATCCGTGGCGCCCTGGTCGTGCCACAACTCCCGCCGCTCGCGGTCGGCCACCGTGGGCAGGAACGCGGCGGTCTTCATGCACGCCACCGTGTTCGGGCTTGCCACGTACATGCCCGCCGGGCCGGCCGCGCGAATCTCGTCCAGCGTGGCATCGACGTCGCCCAGCGCCAGGTGCTGGCGAAGGCGCTTCAGCATCTGCGCGATCTCGTTGTCGATCACGAGCTGGCCGAAATCGAATTCCATCAGCGCACCGAGCAGACCGCCGATGGCGATGAAATCGATGCCCGCCGTCGCGGCCAGGGCCGGCGACATCGCCTTCTCATAGCCGGCCTGGGCATCGCCCAGCTTCGAATTGGTGAGGCCGAGATAGGATCCCGCCGGCACGCGGTAGAAGCGCGCCATCTGGGTCAGCGCCATCGCCAGGATGCCGGTCTCGACCGCGCCCGAAGCATAGGCGCCCGACCGCATGTCGCCGACGACCGGCAGGTGGTTGTAGATCAGCGGCGTGCCCAGCCGCGACATCTGCGCCAGGACCGCCGCCGCCAGCCATTCGGCGTTGCTCTGGACCAGCATGCCCGCCATCGACAGCGGCGCGCTGATGCCGCCGATCGGCGCCAGCGTGCCATAGGCCGGCAGCCCTTCCTCGGCATAGAACATCAGCATCTCGGTCGAATCGAAGTCCATCGTCAGCGGCGAAACGATGGCGCAGTAGCCGAAGGTGATGAAGGGCCGGCGGCGGAATTCCGCCTCGTCCCCGGCCACCAGCGCGCCCAGGCGCATCACCTGGCGCGCCTCGCGCGCGTCGATCACCGAGGTGCGCACCGGCTTGGCGCAGTTCTTCAGCGCCGGATAGAACCGCGACAGGCTGAACTGGTCGGCCGGCGCGTCGTCGGCCAGGACGGAGATCGAAAACACGTCGATGCCGTCGAGCAGGCTCACCAGGTGCCCGATCCGCGCGATGTCGTCGGAGCGCGAGCGGCGCTCCGCCCCGCTGTCCGGATCGATCAGGTTGGGCGCCGAGCTCGCGGTCGCCACCACCAGCGCGTCGTCGGGGATCGTCTTGCTGAAACGTTCGTCGCGGGCATGGAAGGTGAAGCGCGGCGGGATCGCGGCGCGAAACTCCTCGACCACGGCGCGCGGGAACCGGACGATCTCGCTGTCGCTCGCCGTCCGGCAGCCGAAATGCGCGAACCGCTCGCGCGCCCGGCGATTGCGGACCAGCAGTCCGATCTCTTCCAGCACGTCGAGCGAGCGGTCGTGGATTTGCTTGACCTGCGCTGCGCTCAGCAGCTCCGCGTGGCGCGCGAACATGGGCTCTTCGCTGGCTGTTGCTCGGGCGCCCATCAGACGACCGCAGCGGGAAGGGATGCAAGCCCTCTGGTCGCCGGCCCGGTGCGACCGATCAGCGCGTCCCGCTTTGCCGGAACGCCCCGTCGGCCCAGGCCAGGAAGCGATCGAGGAATCGCGTGGTCGCCGGCATGAAATGGCTGCCGTGGTGATAGAACGGGTCGAGCGTCGATACGATCAGCCGGCCCGGCGCGCTGACGCGGTCGTCGTAAAGCAGGCAACCGGCATCGCCGCCCCCGATCGTCGCGGCCGGATCCTCGACCACGATCAGCCGCTCGGCGCCCGCGGGTGGGTGCAGCACGCCGTGGTAGTGCCACACCGCGTCCGCGCCATCGAGATGCGCGAACAGCGGATGATCCGGCCGGGCGACGCGCAGGCCGGGATCGGCGCTGCGCTCGAGCCACCACCAGAAATTCGTCGGCCGGAACGACCATTCGACGCCGGGCAGCCAGTCCTCGCCGTGCGTCTCGGCGAACACGATCAAGGCGCCGCCGCGCTGGAGATGGTCGAGCAGGACGCGCCGCCGGGCGCGCAGCACGGCGGCATGCGTGCGATCCGGCACGATCAGCGCGTCGATATCGGCCAGGTCGGGCGTGTCCAGCTCGGGAGCGTAGATCACGCGGTCGAAATGCCGCCGGTAGCGCTCGCCATGGATCGCATGGCGGTGATAGGCGGTGCCGGAGTCGAGGATGGCGAGCGTCATTGCGCGGCCATGGCTTGCGCGTCCGCCGGACCGGCGGCGATCCAGTCGAGCAGCTGCGGCCCCATCCGGCTGGCGCTGCTGTCGGCCTCCAGATAGGCCCACAGGTCCGATCCGGCGTGCACCAGCAGGCGGCCGCCGGCGGACGGCCGGCATTCGAAATCGACCGGCCATCGCTGCTTGCCCAGCGTGTTGATCACGCGCGCTCCCGGCGGCGGCGGATTGCAGCCGCGGCCATAGAAGCCGGCGACGCCCTTGCGGAACGTCAGGTGCTGCGCGTCGACGCCGCTCCAGACCGGATGGGGCTGTTCCAGGTTCACGCGCAGGTCATCGATCCGATAGCCGGGAATCGGCGTGAAATCCCGCAGCTCGTCCATGATCGGATAGGCGACGTGGCCGCAGAACACGATCGTGCCGCCGCTGGCCAGGAAGGCTTCGAGCTGGCCGCGCTGCCGGGCGAGCAGGCGTTGGTCGGCATGCAGGGTGACGAGCAGCCCGCGATAGCGCGCCAGGTCGATGCGCGGCAGGTCGTGCATCGGCGCCGCGTCGACGCGCCCCCCCAGGTCGGGGCGGCGCAGCAGCACGTTGACGCCGCCCTCGGTCTGCTCGCAATCTAGCAGCAGCGCGTCGATCATCCGGCGAAGGCCATCGGGTGGATCAACTCGCGCTTCAGGTCGATCGCGCGCGGGATCATCTTGTTGTCCAGCATGAAGCGCTGGTCGGCCTCGAGGTTGGCGACATCGGCCTCGGTGATGCGCGGCGAGAAGTCGTACCAGGGCAGCATCCGGCGCGCCTCGGCCATCGAGATCTTCTGCTCGTCGGCGGCGATCTGCAGGGCCTGATCGGTCTCCTGCTTGAGGAAGGCAAGCGACTCGCCATTGGCCGCCAGGTAGCGATCGACCAGTTCGGGGTATTGCTGCAGGAAAGCCTCCCGCACGGCGATGACCGAGGTGGGCACCAGCAGGCCGTCTGCGGTGGCGATGACGCGGCCGCCCGCGTTCTCCACCGCGAACATGTGATTGCCGGCCAGCGTGGCGGCGTCGATGCTGCCCGCCAAGAGCGCGGCGCGCGCGGCCGGCAGGTCCATGTTGATGTACTGCACGTCGTCGAGCTTCAGGCCCTTCGACACCAGCGCTGCGGCGAGGGTCTGGTTGAGCGTGGTGCCCACGGGCCCGCCCACGCGCTTGCCCTTCAGGCCCTCGATGTCGGCCGGGCCGTTGGCCATGGTCATGATGGCGAAGGCCTTGGGCGAGCGGCTGAACGCGCCCACCACCTTGACCGGCACGCCGTTGACGCGCCCGAGGATCGCCGAGGCGCCGCCCAGCACGCTGGCGATGTCGACCGCGCCGGCCGCGATCGCCTGGATCTGCTGCGCGCCCGAGGTGATCTCCGGGTATTCGACCTGGATGCCTTGGGCCTGGAACGCCTTGTCGAGGATGCCGCGCTTGCGCGCGACGATCGTGGGCACGTTGAACGGCGCGGTCACGTAGGTGACGCGGATCGACTTGGGCGCGGTCTGCGCCAGCGACGGGCGGGCCGCGATCAGGGCAAGGCCGGCGGCGAGCGCGGCGCGACGGGTGAGCATGCTCATCGGAACTCCTTCTGTCAGGCGGGAACGGACTCGCCGGTTACGCGCGCCAGGATGCGCTCGCGCAGGCGAAGCAGTTGCGGATCGACGGGATCGCGCGGATGCGGGCGGTCCACGGCCAGGTCGTCGACGATGCGGCCGTGCTCCATCACCAGCACGCGCTCGGCCAGGATCGCGGCTTCCTCGACGTCATGGGTGACGAACAGGATGGTGGGGCGCTTGGCCAGCCAGATGCGCACCAGTTCGCGCTGCAGCGTGCGGCGGGTGAAGGCATCGAGCGCGCCGAACGGCTCGTCCATCAGGATTACGTCGGCGCCGATCGCCAGCGCGCGGGCCACGGCGGCGCGCTGCGCCATGCCGCCCGAGAGCTGCTCGGGCCGCGCGTCGCGGAACGCCGTCAACCCGACCAGCGCGAGCGCGTCGTCGATGACCGCGCGGACCGCGTCTTCGTCGCGCTCGGCGTGCAGCGCCAGGCGCACGTTCTCGGCGACCGTCAGCCAGGGCATCAGCCGCGGTTCCTGGAACACCATGCCGACGGGACGCCGGGCCGTGTCGCCGTCGCGCGCGCCGCGACGGCGGATATGGCCGCCGCTCGGCTCGTCCAGCCCGGCGATCAGGCGCAGCAGCGTGGTCTTGCCGCAACCGCTGCGCCCGACCATGGCGGTCAGGCTGCCGGCCGCCAGCGACAGCGACACCCCGTCGAGCGCGCGCACCGCGTGCGCGCCCAGGGCGTAGTGCTTGCGCAAACCCAGGATCTCAAGCACGGCCAAGCTCCGCCGCGTCGCGGATCCAGGGCGCCAGGCGCCTCGTCAACACACGGCCGACGCGGTCGAGCGCCACGCCCAGGATGCCGATGGCCAGGATGCCCACCAGCACGATGTCGGTGCGCGCGAGCTGCTCGGCGTTGACGATCATGTAGCCGAGGCCGGAGGAGGCGGCGATCAGCTCGGCGCCCACCAGCGCGCGCCAGGAATAGCCGAAGCCCAGGCGCAGCCCGACCACGATCGACGGCATCGCGGCGGGCAGCACGATGCGCCGGACGATTTCTCGCCGCGGCAGGCCGCAGACCCGTCCGACCTCGATCAGCTTGGGATCGCACTGCGCAATCCCGCCGGCGGCGCTGAGAAAGATGGGAAAGAACGCGGCCAGGATGATGACCGCCAGCTTCTGCGCCTCGCCGATGCCGAGCCACAGGATCAGCAGCGGAATCAGCGCCAGGGGCGGCACGTGGCGCAGGAACTCGACGACGGGGTCGAGGGCCCGCGCGAGCCCCGGCCACAGACCGAACGCGATCGCGAGCGGCAGGGCCAGCAGGCTCGCGCCCGCGAAGCCGCCCGCGATCCGTGCCAGGCTGACCAGCAGATGACGCAGCAAGGTTCCGTCGGCGATCAGGTCGACCGCCGCCAGGGCGACGGTGAACGGCGAGGGCAACAGGAAGCTCGGCGCCAGCCCCAGCGCCGTCGCGGTCCACCATGCCGCCAGCAGCGCCAGCGACACGGCCAGGCCGGTCGGCAGCCGGCGCGCCGGCCGGGGCGCCAGGGCATTCGCCGGACTGTATATGCGACTTACTCGCATTTGCTAGGTAAAGCACGCCGCACTGCCCCGCCGCAAGGGTTCAGTTGCCGCAGGGCAGTGCCGGAAAAAAGCTTAAGATACCGAGCGGTCGCCGACCAACGGGCTTAGCCCCAGGCGTAGGCCTGCATGCCCAGGTTGCCGTGGCTGAAGCTGGAATGGAGGCGTCGGCCCGAGGCTGAGCCGCCCGCGCCCATCGCCGCGAACAGCGGCAGGAAATGCTCGTCGGTCGGATGGGCCATGACGCCGCCGGGGCTGCGCTCGCGGTAGTGCGCCAGCTCGTCGACAGCCCCCTCCGCCACCCGTGCATCCAGCCAATCGGCGAAACCGACGGCCCAGTCCTCGGGCTTGGCGTCGCCCCAGCGCAGCGCGCGCAGATTGTGGATCGCGCTTCCGCTTCCCAGCACCAGCACGCCATCGCGGCGCAGCGGGGCGAGCGCGCGGCCGATCGCCAGGTGGTGCGCCGCACCGGCCTGGGGCTGCACGGAAAGCTGCAGCACCGGCACATCGGCGTCCGGATACATCACCTTCATGGGAACCCAGGCGCCGTGGTCCAGCCCCTGGCGCGGATCGACGGCGCAGCTAAAGCCGGCCTCGCCAAGCGCATCGCGGACGCGCGTGGCCAGCGCCGGCGCGCCCGGCGCCGGATAGCGCATCGCGTAGAGCGCGCGCGGGAAACCGTAGAAGTCGTGGATCGTCTCGGGCCGGTCCGCGGCCGACACGCTGGGCGCGGCGGTCTCCCAGTGCGCGGAGACGCAGACGACGGCGCTCGGCCGGCCGAGCTGCGCGCCGAGGCCCGAAAGGAACGCAACGGCCGGCCCGCCTTCCAGCAGCAGGGTCGGCGCTCCATGCGACACGAAGACGGCCGGCGGCGCGCCGGCGGCGGGAAACGTCATCCCTTGCCCAGGCCCTCGATGAACTCGATCTGCCAGTCCATATCGGCCTTGCTGAGCGGAAACTCAACCCCGTTGCGGGCGCGCAGGACCTGTTGCGGCGGGATGCCCGCCATGCGCATCTGCAGCTGCGTTGCCAGCCGCATCGTGAAGCCGCATTTCCATGTCAGCGAAACCACGCCCTTGGCGCTGCGCAGCGTGAACAGGTGCTCGATGGTGCGCTGGTTGATGCCGGACCGCACGGCCAGCGCGGCCAGGGCGAAGGGCCGCTCGCCGGTGTTGACGGCGCGCAGCACGGCGTCCTCGTCCAGCTCGCCCTTCTGGTGCATCGCTGCCGCGCGTTCCTGGGCGGTCTCGGCTCCGACCTGCTTGCCTTCCGGGCGCGCCGCGGCCGCGTCCCGCTCCAGCCGCTTGTCCACCTCGGCGGCCAGCGCCGTCGCGGTGGCCGGATCCAGGTCGCTGCGGTCGCGCAGCACGCTCAGCAGCGAATCCGCGACGAAGCGCGAGATGCGCCTGACCATTCCGGCCGGCAATTGCGGCCGGCGCACCAGCGGCTCGTGCCAGGCTTCGTGCCGCGGCGCCTTGTCGACGATGCGGTTCAGCGTCTCCTCGCGGATCTGCGCGCTGGCGTTGCCCAGCAGCGCGGCGACGGCGTCGACGTCGTCGGCGCCCGCAATCGCGTCGGCGACGCGACCGCCGACCTTCGCGCGACGCGAGATCGCGTTCAAGGCGCCCTGGGCCGGTCCGGCGGCGATGATTTCGATCAGGTCGTCTTCCGACAGCAGCGGCGAGAATTCCAGCACCGGCGCGGCGACGGCGAGTTCGGCGTCGCGCGCCAGCCGGCCGATCACTTCGGCCGGCGCCTGCGCCATGCTCTTCAGCGACTCGGCCAGGATCCGCCGGACATGCGTGGCCTGGTCGCTCGCCAGCTTCTCCAGCACCTGCACGGTGGTGCGATAGACCGTATCCTGCTCGTCGCGGCTGAGATGCGGCAGCACCCGCGCGATCTTCGCGGCCAAGCTTTCGCGCACCCCCGGATCGCTGTCGCCGGCCAGCACCAGGTCGGCCTGGCGCGGCGTGGCGGGGTTGGACGCGATGGCGCGGCGCACTTCCACCGCGGGATCGGCGGTCAGGAAATAGAGGATCTCCGGCAGCGACGATTCCGACTCGGCCAGGCGCTGGCGGTCCGCCGCGTCCTTGCTGCGGGCCAGGCGCTTGGCTTCGTCGTAGCTGGGATCGGCCGCGGCCGGGCCCGGCGCCGAACGCGCAGCGGCGCTCATGCAGCCCGTCCCGGCTCGACGCCAAAGGCCAGCGCCATCACGACCCGGCCCTTGCCGCCGTGCTTGCCGCGATACATCGCGCCGTCGGCGCGGCCGATCAGCGCTTCCGCCGTCTCGCCGCTCGACGGATCGAACACGGCCACGCCCAAGGACAGGCCCAGCGGCCGCGCCGGATCGACGTCGAAGCGGCGGAGCTCGGCCGCGTCGGCGATCAGCCGCGTGGCGCGCGATTTGGCGCCACGCTCGTCGGCATCGGCCAGCCATAGCGCGAACTCGTCGCCGCCCATCCGCGCCACCAGGTCGGTCGGCCTGGCCGTGCGCTGCAGCAGCGCCGCCACGGCCTTCAGCGCGGCGTCGCCGCGGTCGTGGCCGGCGCGGTCGTTGATCTGCTTGAAGTTGTCGAGATCGACATAGATCAGCGCCCCGGCGCGCTTGTCGGCCGCCGCGCGCGTGACATGCTGGCGCAGGCGCTCGGCGAAGGCGCGGCGGTTCAACAGCTCGGTCAGCGGATCGGTGGCCGACAGGCGCTCCAGCGTCTCGCGCTCGGCGATCTCGGCCAGGGCCACGCCGAGCTGGTCGGACACTTTCGCCAGCAGCGCGCGGTCGGCCGGGCTCCAATCGGGCGCGTCCGCCTGGCGCCACAGCACGATCCGGCCATTCACAAAGCGGCGGTAGCGCGCATCGGCGGCGATCACGGCGATGGAGCCGCCGGCAAGCGAATGCGGATCCGATGCGGCCATGCCGTCATCGTCGACTCCCGCCGGCAGCAATCCGACGCCGGCGCATCGCCACAGCGTTCCGTCGTCGCGCGCGCGATAGAGGCGGCAGCCCGCGGCCGACAGCGCCGGCACGATCGCCGCGCAAGCCGATTCCAGGATTGCCTTCGGCTCGATTGCCTCGCGCATCGCCGCCAGGATGTGTCCCAGTACGCTGGCGGCCTGCAGCGCCTGCGCCAGGTCGGCTTCGCGCAGCCGCTCCTCCGTCACGTCGCGGCACATGCCGCGCACGCCGGTGCGCCGGCCCTCGGCATCGAAGATGGGCCGGGCGACGGCGGTCAGGCAGCGCGGCCGCCGCTCGGCGTCCAGTGCCCAGAATTCGGTGCCGTCCACCGGCTCGGCGGAATCGAAGGGCAGCGGCGCGCCGGCGGTCTGCGGATCGATCATGAACTCCGCCGGCCGCCGGCCGATCATGCCGTTCGCGGCGAAGCCCAGCACCCGCTGCGGGTTGACGAACACGAACGCGCCCGCGGCATCGGTCTCCCAGGCGAAGTCGCTCGACATCTCGACCAGATCGCGAAAGCGCAGCCGCGATTCGATCAGCGCGTCGCGCAGGTTCTGCTCCATCGTGCATTCCCGCGCCAGCGCCAGGGTCAGCCCCCCGTCGTCCAGCGGCGCGGTCGACAGCTCGAACCAGCGCGCCTGGCCCCCCTGGGCGATCCGGACCCGCGCCCGGCCGCCAGCGGCGGGCGCGTGGGCGGCGCGGCGCGCTTCCGCCGCCAGCGCTTGCGCGATCCCGGCCGCGGCCGCGTTGCAGGCGACCAGCCCGCCCTCAGGGTCAAGCAGGATTCCGGGCTCCGGCAGGGCGCTTAGCATCGACCGCCAGATATCGCCGCGCGGCACCGGGAGCGGCGGCGCGGCGGCGGGAGGGCTTTGGCTGGGCACAGGCATGGGCGACCGGACCGGCGGTAGACAGGCTTGCGCGACTGTAGGAAGGCATCGCTTAACCATGGGTAAAGAGACGCCGGAACAACGCCTTAAGGCTAGGTCTTGCCGGGCTTGCCCGGCCGTGCGAGTTCTAGGGCCCATGGCCGAAACCCCGACATCCGCCGCCGCCCGACTGGGGCATATCGACACCTGGGTCTTCGACCTGGACAACACGCTCTACCCGGCCGCCTGCAACCTGTTTCATCAGGTGGATCAACGCATTGGCGCCTTTGTGTCGCGCCTGCTGGCGCTCCCGGCCGATCAGGCGCGGGTGGTGCAGAAGGGCTACCTGGCGAAATACGGCACGACCTTGCGCGGGCTGATGGTCGAACACCGGGTCCAGCCCGCCGAGTACCTCAACTTCGTTCACGACATCGACGTGACGCGGGTGCCGCCGAACCCGGTGCTGGATGCGGTGCTGGGGCGCCTGCCCGGGCGCAAGATCGTCTTCACCAACGGTACCGTCGCCCATGCCGAACGGGTGATGGACCGGCTCGGCGTCGCCCAGCGGTTCGAGGCGATCTTCGACATCCACGCCGCCGACTACGTGCCCAAGCCCGAGCCCGTGGTATACGACCAGCTGGTCGCCCGCCACGCCATCGCGCCGCGCCGCGCGATCCTGTTCGAGGACATCGCCCGCAACCTGAAGCCGGCGCACGACCTGGGCATGGCGACGGTGTGGGTGAGGGCCGACTCGCCCTGGGCCCAGCCCGGCGACGACCGCAGCCACATCCACCACGAGATCGACGATCTGACCCAGTTCCTGCTCGACGCCGCATCGGGTGCGAACGCGGGCGAGGCCGTCCGCCCAGGCATTTGACAGGCCCGGACCGGAGACGCAAAGTCCCGGCCCTTCGCGAACCAAAAGGGCCGTTCCGGAACCCATCATGAGCAGTGCAGCGAACCCCAAGGAATTGCAGGCCACGATCGACCAGGCCTGGGACAAGCGCGACGGGATCAATCCCGCGACCACCGGCGCGGTGCGCCAGGCAGTCGAGACCGCGCTGGCCGCGCTCGACGCCGGCGAGATGCGCGTGGCCGAGAAGAAGGACGGGAACTGGATCGTCAACCAGTGGCTGAAGAAGGCGGTGCTGCTGTCCTTCCGCCTGACCGACATGGCGCCGATCGAAGGCGCGCCGGGCAAGGCGAGCTGGTTCGACAAGGTGCCGTCGAAGTTCGCGGGTTGGGGCGAGAACCGCTTCCGCGCCGCCGGGTTCCGCGCCGTGCCGGGATCGGTCGTCCGCCATTCCGCCTATATCGCGCCCAACGTCGTGCTGATGCCGAGCTTCGTGAACCTGGGCGCGCATGTCGGCGCCGGCACGATGGTCGACACCTGGGCGACCGTGGGCTCCTGCGCGCAGATCGGCAAGAACTGCCATCTGTCGGGCGGCGTCGGCATCGGCGGCGTGCTGGAGCCGTTGCAGGCCAATCCGGTGATCATCGAGGACACCTGCTTCATCGGCGCGCGCTCGGAAGTCGTCGAGGGCGTGGTGATCGAGGAAGGCTCGGTGCTGTCGATGGGCGTGTTCATCAGCGCCACCACCAAGATCGTCGAGCGCGACACCGGCAAGATCTCCTATGGCCGCGTGCCGGCCTACTCGGTCGTGGTGCCGGGGTCGCTGCCCGGCAAGAACCTGCCCGACGGCAGCCCGGGCCCGTCGCTCTATTGCGCGGTGATCGTCAAGCGCGTCGACGCCCAAACCCGCGCCAAGACCGCGATCAACGAATTGCTGCGGGATTGACGGGGCATTGGCTTACCCTTCGACCCTTCGACAGGCTCAGGGTGAGGACTAGAAAATTGGTTGCCTCCTCCTATTGGTTGCCTCCTCATCCTGAGCCTGTCGAAGGATGAGGTTCGCGGAAGGGACCGCGCCTGCCATGAACGCACCGATCCAGTCCACGCCTCCGGCCGACGCGCTGGAACTCGCCCAGGCGCTGATGCGCTGCCCCAGCGTGACGCCGGTGGACGCCGGCGCGCTCGACGTGATGGAAGGCGCCTTGAAGCCGCTGGGCTTCGCCTGCCATCGCCTGCCGTTCGAGCAGCCGGGCACCGACCGCGTGGACAATCTCTACGCGCGGATCGGCACCAAGGGCCGGAACTTCTGCTATGCGGGCCACACCGACGTGGTGCCGCCGGGCGACCGGGCCAGGTGGTCGGTCGACCCGTTCGGCGCGGTGGTGAAGGACGGCTATCTGTGGGGTCGCGGCGCCTCGGACATGAAGGCGGCGATCGCCTGCTTCGTGTCGGCGCTGCGCGGATTCCTGGGCGATCGGGGCCCCGATTTCGGCGGCTCGGTCAGCCTGCTCATCACGGGCGACGAGGAAGGGCCGGCGATCAACGGCACGGTCAAGGTGCTGGAATGGCTGAAGGCGCGCGGCGAGACGCTCGATTCCTGCATCGTCGGCGAGCCCAGCAACCCCGATCACGTGGGCGAGATGGCGAAGATCGGCCGGCGCGGGGCGATGACGGGGTATCTCACCGTGCATGGCGTGCAGGGCCACACCGCTTATCCGCAGCTCGCCGACAATCCGCTGCACCGCCTGGTGCCAATGATGCAGGCGCTCATCGGCGAACCGATGGACAAGGGCAACCGGCATTTCCAGCCCACGACCTTGCAGATCGCGACGATCGATGTCGGCAATCCGGTGTCGAACGTCATCCCCGGCGCCTGCAAGGCGACGTTCAACATCCGCTTCTCGAGCGAGCATACCTCGAAGTCGGTCGAGGCCTGGGTGCGCCAGCGCCTGGACAAAGCCTTCGGCGCGCCCGGGCACAACGGGCCGGCGCGCTACGACATCAGCTTCAACGTCTCGGGCGAAAGCTTCCTGACGCCGCCCGGCCCGCTCAGCAAGATGGTGTGCGAGGCGGTCGAGGGCGTGACCGGAAAGACGCCCGAGCTCAGCACGACCGGCGGCACGTCGGACGCGCGCTTCATCAAGGCGCACTGCCCGGTCTGCGAGTTCGGCATGACCAACGCGACCGCGCACAAGTTCGACGAGCGCTGCTCGCTCGCGGACATGGCGCGGCTGGTGGGCATCTACCGCGGCATGCTCGACCGTTATTTCGCCTGAAGCGCGGGACGTGATGCCGGGCGCCGAACGGGCAAGACGCTACCTCAACGGCGCATGGCTGCTTTTCCGCTTCGACGCGCGGGGCGTCGACTTTCTCGACCCGTCGGTCGAGGGCTTCTGGGAGTCTTTCTGGTGCGCCGGGCTGATCGCGCCGCTCTACGTGGCGCTGCTGGTGCTGCGCTCGATCGGCGCCGACCAGGCCCAGGCCGTGGGCGACGCGGTGGCCGAGCAGCCGTTCTGGCGCATCGCCGCCGTCGAGACGATCACCTACGTGACGGTATGGGTGGCGTATCCGCTGGTGATGGCCCATCTCGCGCGCGTGCTCGACCGCGCCCAGCGCTACTTCGTCTATTTCACCGCCTACAACTGGTGCAACGCGCCGCAGGTCGCGCTGATGGCCGTCGTATCGGCGGTCCGTGCTATAGGCCTTTTCCCCGCGACCGCGGTCGACGCGCTCGAGATCGCCTCGCTGCTCTACGCGCTGGGCGTGCTGTGGTTCCTTGCCCGCACCGTGCTCGACGTCAGCCGCGGCACCGCGGCGCTGATCGTCGTGATCGACTTCCTGCTCAACCAGTTCATCTACGGCGTCGGCCGGATGATGCTGCGCTAGTAGCGCACCTCCACCAGATACAGCCCCTCCGGCGGGGCGGTCGGGCCGCCCTTGGTTCGGTCGGCGGCGGCGAGCGCCCTGGCCACATCGGCCCTGGTCCATTTGCCGCGGCCCACCAGCGCCAGCGTGCCCACCATGTTGCGCACCTGGTGGTGCAGGAAGGAGCGGGCGCGCGCGGTCACCTCGATCTCCTCGCCCAGGCGGCGTATGTCGAGCCGGTCGAGCGTCCTGACCGGCGACTTGGCCTGGCAGAGCGAGGCGCGGAAGGTCGAGAAGTCGTGGCGGCCCACCAGCACCTGCGCCGCGTCGTGCATCGCGTCGCTGTCCAGCGCCGCCTGCACGTGCCAGGCGCGGCCCTGGTCGATCGCCAGCGGCGCGCGGCGGTTGACGATGCGGTAGCGGTAAAGCCGCGACGTCGCCGCCAGGCGGGCATGGAAATTCGGCGCCGCATCCTCGACCGTCAGCACGGCGATGCGCTGGGGCTTCAGGTGATGGTTGACCGCCTCGCGCACCACGCGCGCCGTCGTCGCCTTCGCCAGGTCGACATGCGCCACCTGGCCCAGCGCGTGAACGCCGGCGTCGGTGCGCCCGGCGCCCCAGACCTGCACGGTCTCGCCGCTGAACGCATGGATCGCCTGTTCCAGCGCCGCCTGGACCGACGGGCCGTTGTCCTGGCGCTGCCAGCCGACATAGGCGCCGCCGTCGTACTCAATCGTGAGCTTGTAGCGCATCACGGCAGCACGGTGCGGCGCGGGATGCCGCGTCCGCGCAGGAAGGCCTCGGTCGCCATCGCGCCCTTGCCGGCGCGCTGGACCAGGGTCGGCCGCAGCGCGCCCGCGCCGCAGGCGATCGTCAGCGTCTCGTCCAGCACCGTGCCGGGCGCGCCGTCGCCGTCGTCCGTTTCGGCGGCGAGAACGCGCACGCGCTCCGGCTCCGCACCGGCTGGGCCGGGAAGCGCGAACCAGGCGCCCGGCGCGGGCGCGAAGGCGCGAACGACGCGAACCAGTTCGTCCGCCGGCCGGCGCCAATCGAGTCGCGTCTCGGTCTTGTCGATCTTGGCGGCATAGGTGGCGCCCTCGGCGGGCTGCGGCGTCCGCTCCAGCATGCCGGCTTCCAGCCGCGCCAGCGCTTCCACGATCATCCGCGCGCCCAGCGCGGCAAGCTTGTCGTGCAGCGTGCCGCCGGTATCGTCCGGCGCGATGGGCATGGCCTCGCGGAGCAGCATCGGCCCGGTGTCCAGCCCCGCGTCCATCTGCATGATCGTCACGCCCGTCTCACGGTCGCCGGCCAGGATCGCGCGCTGGATCGGCGCCGCCCCGCGCCAGCGCGGCAGCAGCGAGGCATGGATATTGATGCAGCCGAGCCTGGGCGCGTCCAGCACCGCCCGCGGCAGGATCAGCCCGTAGGCGACGACGATCCCGACGTCGAGGCCGAGCGCGGCGAAATCCTGCTGGATCGCGGGGTCCTTGAGGGAGACCGGGTGTGCCACCGGAATGCCCAGCTCCTTGGCCGCGCGATGCACCGCCGAGGGCCGCTCGGCATGGCCGCGTCCCGCGGGGCGCGGCGGCTGGGTGTAGACGCGCACTAGGTCATGGCCTGCCTGCGCGAGGGCGCGTAGCGCGGGAACAGCGAAGTCGGGCGTGCCGAGGAAGGCCAAGCGCAGACTCATGGCGGACGACGATAGCATGACGCCATTCGGGCCAATGCGCGGATTTGCCGCGTTCCCTATCGAATAGCAGATTGCCACCTACGAAGAATGCCCGTAGCAATCGTCACTGCAATGCTCGGTCGAAAGCTGCTTGAGGATGCAAGCCATGCGCGCGGCCGCTGAAGCCAAAGGCATGCGTGCGGGCGTCCGTTCGGTCGTGACCATCCCGGCCCCCGGCATCGTGCGGCTGCGCGCGCTGGCCGACTATTGGCGCTCGAAATGCGCGGGGCGGATGGCGCCGCGCCGGGTCGACATCGACCCCGCCGAGATCCGCGAGCACATGCCCACCCTGTTCATGGTCGAGGTATTGCCGCGGGGCGAGTACCGCTACCGGCTGGTCGGCAGCGAGCTGGTGGAACGCACGGGACGCAACGCCACCGGCAAGATCCTGTCGCAGCTCCACGCCGAGCGGCCCGAGGTGCTGCGCCTGCTGAAAGCCCGGTTCGACCAGGTGGTGGCGGCCCGGGCGCCCGTCTTCTCGCGCGGCGAAGTCTACTGGCTGGACGGCGACGAGATGCGGCAGTTCGAGTGCGGCTACTTCCCGCTTTCGGAGGATGGCCGGACCGTCAGCATCATCCTGGCCGAGCTGGTGCTGTTCTGGCCGGACGGGCAGTCCGGCGCCTAGGCTTCCTCCAGCGCCTTCGCCTTCTTCGCCTTCAGAAGCTTGCGCAGGATCATGTTGCGCTTCAGCGCCGAGATGTGGTCGACGAACAGGATGCCGTCGAGATGGTCCA
>JADZDN010000140.1 GCA_020851015.1 Alphaproteobacteria bacterium
CGACGCGCTCTATCTCAGCAACTACGCCACGATCAACATCATCGACACGCTGGCGCGGGTGCCCGGCGTGGGCGAGGCGGGCATCTATGGCCCGCTCAGCTACTCCATGCGCATCTGGCTGTCGAGCGACAAGCTTACCGGCTTCAACATGTCGGTTACCGAGGTCGTCAACGCGGTCAAGGGGCAGAACACCCAGGCGGCGCTGGGCCGCATCGGCGCCCAGCCGGCCCTGCCCGACACCCAGTTCCAGATGACGATCCAGACCAAGGGCCGGCTCAGCGACGCCTCGGAGTTCGAGAACATCATCGTGCGCGCCAACCCCGACGGGTCGACCGTGCGGGTGAAGGACGTCGGCCGGGTCGAACTCGCGGCCCAGACCTCGGACTCCTTCGGCCGGTTCAACGGCCGGCCAGCGACGATCCTGTATGTCGCCCAGGCGCCCGATGCCAACGCCCTGCAGGTCGCCGACGGCGTGACCAAGGCGATGGCCGAGCTGCAGAAGCGCTTTCCGCCCGATCTCGCCTATGACGTGATGTTCGACACCACCCGCTTCGTTCGCGCCACGGTCAACGAGGTGTTGCACACGCTGCTCGAGGCCTTCGTCCTGGTCGTGATCGTCGTCTACCTGTTCCTCGGCAGCCTGCGCGCGACGATCATCCCGACGGTGGCGGTGCCGGTGGCGCTGATCGGGACCTTCGCGGTGCTGCTCGCCTTCGGCTTCACCGCCAACACCGTGTCCCTGCTGGCGGTCGTGCTGGCGATCGGCATCGTGGTGGACGACGCGATCGTGGTGGTCGAGGCGGTCGAACACAAGATGCACGCGGCGGGACTGGCGCCGAAGGAGGCGGCGCGCCAGGCCATGCGGGAGATCACGGCGCCGATTATCGCCATCACCCTCGTGCTGCTGTCTGTCTTCGTGCCGGTCGGCTTCGTGCCCGGCATTACCGGGCAGATGTACCAGCAGTTCGCGATGGTGGTGTCGGTGTCGATGCTGATCTCGGCGCTGAACGCGCTGACCTTGAGCCCGGCGCTGTGCGGGATCGTGCTTAGGGCTTCGCACGGCCCCCGCAAGGGACCGATGAAATACGTCCTGGGCGGGATCGACCGGGCGACCGGGGGCTACACGGCGATCGTGCGGTCGCTGGTCCGGCGCGCGATCCTGTCGGTGGTCGTGCTGGTGGCCGTGTTGGCCGGCACCGGCGTGCTGCTCACGACGACGCCGACGGGATTCCTGCCGGCCGAAGACCAGGGCCTGTTCTTCGCCGAACTGCAACTGCCGGAAGGCGCCTCGGTCAACCGCACGGATGCGGCGGCGAAGCAGATGGAGGTGCTGATCAAGGACACCAAGGGAGTTCGCAGCGTCATTACCGTCGTCGGCTTCAGCTTCCTCAACGGCATCGCGCAGTCGAACAACACCTTCTTCATCATCGAGCTGGAGGACTGGGCCAAGCGCGCCGAGCCTTCGCTGTCCGTATTCTCGATCATCGACCAGATTCGGCGCAAGGCGGCGCCGATTCCGGCGGCGAACCTGCTGGTGTTCAACATGCCGCCGATCCTCGGCCTGGGAAACGGCTCGGGCTTCGAGTACCAGCTCCAGGATCTGCGCGGCGGCGCGTCGCCCGAGCTCGCGTCCGCCATGCGGGGCATGATGTTCGCGGCCAACCAGCAGCCGCAGTTGAAGGCGGTGTTCGGCCTCTTCTCCACCAACACGCCGCAGATCTACCTCGACATCGACCGCGACAAGCTGCAGGTGCTCGGCGTCTCGCTGAGCGACGTGTTCACGGCGATGCAGTCGCTGCTCGGCAGCTACTACGTCAACGACCTGAACCTGTTCGGCCGCACCTGGCAGGTGAACATCCAGGGCGAGGCGACGGACCGCGACGAAGTGCCGGACGTCTATCGCATCAACGTGCGCAACAACAAGGGCGAGATGGTGCCGCTGCGTTCCTTCGCCGCTGCGCGCGTGGTGATCGGCCCGCAATGGCTGCAGCGCTACAACAACTACCGCAGCGTGACGCTGCAGGGCGAGCCGGCGGCGGGCCAGAGCAGCGGGACGGCGTTGCTGGTCATGGAGCGCCTGTCGGAGCGAACCTTGCCTCAGGGCTATGGTTTCGAATGGACCGGCACGGCCTTGCAGGAGAAACAGGCCGGCGGCCAGACGGTCTACATCTTCGCGCTCGCCTTCCTATTCGCCTATCTGTTCCTGGTCGGGTTGTACGAAAGCTGGACGATCCCGGTCCCCGTGCTGCTCTCGGTCTCGGTCGGGCTGCTCGGCGCCATGGCGGCGCTGAATGTGATGCGCCTCGACAACAACCTCTATGCACAGATCGGCATCGTGGTGCTGATCGCGCTGGCGGCCAAGAACGGCATCCTGATCGTCGAGTTCGCGAAGGAGCGGCGCGAGCACGGACTGTCGGTCGCCGACGCGGCGATCGAGGGGGCCCATGCCCGGTTCCGCGCGGTGATGATGACCAGTTTCGCCTTCATCCTGGGCCTGCTGCCGCTGGTGATCGCCGAGGGCGCGGGCGCCGCCAGCCGGCGCGGCGTGGGCACGGCCGTGTTCGGCGGCATGATCTTCGCGTCGGCCTTCGGCATCTTCCTGATCCCGACGCTCTATGTGGTGTTCCAGCGCCTGCGCGAACGCGCGCACGGGCTGATGGGCGGCGCGAAGGCGGCGCCGGCGGAAAACCCGCCGGCCTAACCCGTCTTACTGCGCGGCGAGCGCGAGGCGCGGCTTCAGCGCGAAGGCGTCGGCGCTGACCGCCGGCCAGTAGGCCGAGAAGACCGGGATGTTCGAGGTTCCGACCAGAAGCTCGCCCGGCGCCACGAAGTCGTAGAGCAGCGCCGCCGACCTGATCTCGGTCGACGACACGCGGCGCATCAGGTGCGCGGGCCTGAGCTGACTGGGGTGGCG
>JADZDN010000141.1 GCA_020851015.1 Alphaproteobacteria bacterium
ATCCGGGCGAGCAGACCTTCCCGGTCTCGTGCTTCGTGGTGAAGCGCGGCGGCATGGTGGTGTTCTGCGCGGGCACCACCGGCTACAACCTCACCTTCGACGCGCGCTTCGTGTGGATGCGCCAGAAGCGCATCCAGGGCAGCCACTTCGCCAACCTGCTGCAGGCCAGCCAAGCCAACCACCTGGTGGTCGAGCGGCGCATCGATCCCTGCATGTCCGAGGTGTTCTCGTGGGACGACATCCCGCGCGCGCATACCAAGATGATGCAGAACAAGCACAAGCCCGGGAACATGGCGGTGCTGGTGCAGGCCAAGCGCCCGGGCATGCGCACGATCGAGGACGCGATCGAGGCGTGGAACGAGGGACGGTGACGGTAGCAGGGCTTGCCTTTGCCTCCCATTAAGATAATAATTTTTATCTTAAGGGCGGAGGTTGTATAAGTGGTTGAAACTTGGGGATTTTATGGCCGTAGCGCGGAAATAGACGAGCTGCGGGCAATTGTTGATTCAGGTCGCTGGTTTTTCTGCTCCATCTCAGGCCGCCGCCGCATTGGCAAGACGTCGCTGATTCGAGCGGCACTTCACGGCGTCGCGAGAAATCGCCGGGTCTTCTACATGCAGGTTCCGGACAGCGACGAGCGCGGCGTAGTCCAGGCGTTTCGCGAGGCGATCGAAGATGTTGGCGTGGCGCCCGAAGAAGCCCGGAAGATTAGGACTCTGTCGGACATGGCGCGACAGATCGGCGCATGGTGCAAGCGCGATGTAATCATCGTGCTCGATGAGTTTCAGTACTTTCATCGTCAGGCTCTTTCCTCCTTCACCTCTTTCCTGCAGGCACAAGTGGACGCGCTTCGCGACACAGCCGTCGGAGGACTCTTCGTCCTTGGGTCGATCCATACTGAGATGACCGCGATCCTGGAGGACCGCTACTCGCCCCTGTTCAATCGTGTCACCCATCGGATTCAAGTCGGTCATTGGGACTTCGCGACGCTTTTCGAGGTGTTTCGTCGCCACCAAATCACAACGCCTGTGCATCAGCTCTTCTTGTGGGCCATGTTCGAGGGCGTTCCCAAGTTCTATCGCGATTGTTTTGAGCGCGGTGTGCTGACGGAGCGGCCAAGTCATCGTCATGAAACTCTAATTCGCCTCTTCTTTGATGGATCGAGCCCCCTACGCGACGAGGCCGAAAACTGGTTCCTTCGCGAGTTGAGGGGAAGATATGACACGATCCTGAAGATGCTCGCGACGCAAGGCCCTTGTTCACATGGCGACCTAACGCGAGAATACGCAGGCGCTAGCGAATCGGGTGAAAAGCAGCTAGGCGGCTATCTGAAGGTATTGTCCGAGAAATACCGCATTGTCGACAAGCAGCTTCCGATTTTTTCAAGGAAGGGCGAACGCAAAACGCGCTATCTGATCACGGACAATTTTCTGTCGGCATGGTTGGCCGTCATTGGAAGACAAGTTGAGCGATCGCGAGTGCTGCCGGTCGAGGACGCTGTTCGGCGTGCGGATGTCGGCCTCCAAGCTGTCGAAGGGTTCGCCTTCGAGAAGCTGATCCATGAGATACATGAGGAATGCTCACGGAAGGCGGTTGGCGACTTTCCGCTATCTGACCGCATAAAAGGCTACTGGAACAAACCGGATGGCTCAGACATTGAGATAGATCTTGTGGCGATAAACGACGGCGCAAGAATCGTTCGTTTCGGTTCATGCAAGCGCTCGGCATCCGCGCACGATTCTACGGCGTTGGCTGCATTCCAAAGCCACGTCGGGCGGTTTCTTGCCACAGGCGAAGGACGACGCTTCACAGGCTGGCAGCAGCAGATGGTGCTATTCAGTCCGGAATTCGATTCCGGGCAACGCCAGCGGCTGGAGTCGAGCGGCTATATCTGCCGGGACCTGAGGGACTACGATCGGTGGCTCGGTGGAGGACGCCTGCCAAATGCAGCATGAACTCGGTCACGTTACGCTGAAGGAGCGCTGCACATCAGCGCTCGCCGCCGCCGAGGCGCTGGGCGATGCGGCGCGGCGCGCGCTTTCCGCCAGGGTCGCGAAGAACGGCGCGGTCGATGCCGCCGCGCTGGAGCGCGAGCAGTTCGCCGCGCATGCCTATGCCTGGCTTGCGACCTACGTCGAGGCGCTGCGCCAAAGCCTGGGCTGGGCCGAGCGCCTGAAAGCCGAGGGCAAGCTTGGCGAACTTGAAACCCTGATGCTCGCGGCCGGCTTCGGCGAGTACCTCGCGCAGATCGCGGGCGGCATCGCGCTGTCGCAGGTCGAGATCGCGCGGCCCCAGGATATCGGCGTGGACGACGCGGCGGTCGAGGCTTTCCGCGCGGCTCCCGCCGTCAAGGCGCTGATCGCGGGCAACGCGGCGGCCTTGCGCCAGCGCATCGGCGCGCTGATCGCGTCCCTGCCCGAGGGGGCGGAGTTCGGCGACCCGGCGCTGGACGACGAGGCGCTGGTCCTGATGCGCGACCAGTTCCGCCGCTTTGGCGCGGAGCACGTCACGCCCTTCGCGCCGGACTGGCACAGGAAGGACCAGCTCATCCCGATCGATCTGGTCGACCGCATCGCCGACCTGGGCGTGTTCGGGCTTACCGTGCCCGAGGCGCATGGCGGGCTCGGCCTCGGCAAGACGGCGATGTGCGTGGTGACGGAGGAGCTGAGCCGCGCCTATATCGGCGTGGGGTCCCTCGGGACCCGCTCGGAGATTGCCGCGGAACTGATCCGCCTGGGCGGCACCGAGGAGCAGAAACGGAAATACCTTCCGCGCATCGCCTCGGGCGCGATCCTGCCGACGGCGGTGTTCACCGAGCCGGGCACGGGCTCGGACCTTGGCAGTCTGCGCACCCGCGCGGTGCGCGACGGGGACGCCTATCGCGTGACCGGCAACAAGACCTGGATCACCCACGCCGCGCGCGCCGACCTGATGACGCTCTTGGTGCGCACCGACCCGAACGAGAAGGGCTACAAGGGACTGTCGATGTTCCTGGCCGAGAAGCCGCGCGGCACTGATGCCGACCCGTTCCCGGCCCCGGGCATGCGGGGCGGCGAGATCCGCGTGCTCGGCTATCGCGGCATGAAGGAATACGAGATCGGCTTCGACAACTTCGCCGTGCCGGCCGCGGACCTGTTGGGCGGCGCGGAGGGGCAGGGATTCAAGCAGCTCATGGCCACGTTCGAATCCGCCCGCATCCAGACGGCGGCGCGCGCGGTGGGCGTGGCGGTCAACGCGATGGAGCTGGGTCTGAACTACGCGAAGCAGCGCTTCCAGTTCGGCAAGCCGATCGTCGAGTTCCCGCGCGTCGGCGGCAAGCTCGCTTGGATGGCCGTGGAGACCATGCTGGCGCGCCAGCTCAGCTACTACGCCGCGCGCCAGAAGGACCACGACCGGCGCTGCGACATCGAGGCGGGGATGGCCAAGCTGCTCGCCGCGCGCGTTGCGTGGTCGAACGCCGACAACGCACTGCAGATCCACGGCGGCAACGGCTATGCCGAGGAATATCCGATCAGCCGCGTGCTGTGCGACGCCCGTATCCTCAACATCTTCGAAGGCGCCGCCGAGATCCAGGCCGGCGTCATCGCCCGCGGGCTGCTGGGCGGGCGGAACTAGCGCGGCGATATCCATCGGGCTGGGGTCAGCGCGCCCCTCACCGCCGCTCCAGCATCCGGTGCAGGTATTCGATCAACTCGCGCCGCTCGGCGGCATTGTCGATGCCACGGAATTCCATCTTGTTGCCGGGCGCGACCGCCTGCGGGTTCTCCAGGAAGCGGCTGAGCGTCTGGTCGTTCCACTGAAAGGTAAGGCTGGCCATCGCCGCCGAATAGTCGAAATCCCGGATGCTGCCGGCGCTGTGGCCGAACAGGCCGCCAAGCATCGGCCCGGTGCGGTTGCGGTCGGGCGAGTGGCAGCCTTCGCAGCGGTCGTAGAGGCGCCTGACGCCTGCCTCGTCCGCGTCGGCGTGGGTTGCGATCAGGCCAAGGGCAAGAACAGCGAGGCTGCGCCGGACGCTCACGCCCCGCGCCGCAGCTTCTCGGTCGCCGCGCGGTCCACCGTCAGCGGCTCGCCGGCCAGCGCCACGCCGAACCTCGCGCGCGCCTGGTCGGGCGTGAAGTAGCCGCGCTTCACGTCGGCCAGCACCAGCTCGGGCTCGCGCGCCAGGGGATCGCCGTAGCCGCCGCCGCCCGGCGTCGACACGGCCACCACGTCGCCCGGGCCGATCTCGATGTTCTGGTCCTTCGAGAGGTGGGGCGGGGTGTAGGCCCGCCCGCCGCGCGTCACCGTCACGCGGTTGACCCCGCCATCCGTGCCGCCCAGCGCGCCCAGCGGGCCGGT
Source organism: Alphaproteobacteria bacterium (assembly GCA_020851015.1). The sequence goes on from JADZDN010000141.1 coordinate 4,339, forward strand.
GCGGCCATGGTCCATCACCATCGAGGCGCGCGCCTGGCCGCGGCGCAGGCGGATCCTGTAGTTCACGCCGAAGCCGCCGCGCCGCTTGCCGGCGCCGCCCGAACCCTCGTGCAGCGAATACTCCTCGAACAGCACGGGATAGTACTGCTCCATCACCTCGATCGGCGTGGTCTTGGAGATGCCGATGGTCGAGCAGCCGTTGGAGATGCCGTCGCCCTTGGCGCTGCCCCCATAGCCGCCGCCGCTGATCACGTACATGATGTAGTTGCGCCCGCGCTCGGGATCGTGGCCGCCCAGCGCCAGGTTGCCCGAGGTGCCGGCGGGTGCCGCGAACAGGCGGTCCGGGATCGCCTTGACCATGGCGTTGAACACCGCCTCGGCGATGCGCTGGCTGACCTCGGCCGCGCAACCCGAGACGGGCCGCGGATACTCGGCGTAGAGGAACGTGCCCTTCGGGTCTTCGATGTGCAGCGGGTCGAAGGTGCCGGCGTTGATCGGCACCTCGGGGAAGATGTGCTTGATCGCCAGGTAGACCGACGAGCGGGTGGTGGCGATCACGCTGTTCATCGGCCCGCGGCAGGGCGGCGAGGACTTCGACAGGTCGAAATGAAGCTCGGTGCCCTCCTTGCGCATCGTCAGGCGGATGACCAGCGGCTCGTCCGTCACCCCGTCGCTATCGACATAGGATTCGCCCTCGTAGGTGCCGTCGGGGATCGTGGCGATGCGCGCGCGCATCAGCCGCGCCGCGCGCGATTTCAGCTCGCCGATCGCGCCCTCCACCGTGTCGCGGCCGTATCGGTCGAGCAGGTCGGTCAGGCGCTTCTCGCCGATGGTCAGCGCGGCGGCCTGGCCCTTGATGTCGCCGATGCGCTGGTCGGCGATGCGGATGTTCGACAGGATGATCGACAGGATCTCCTCGTCCATCACGCCCTGCTTGAACAGCTTCACGGGCGGCAGGCGCAGGCCTTCCTGCTCGACCTCGGTGGCGTTGGCCGAGAAGCCGCCCGGCACCATGCCGCCGGTATCGGGCCAGTGCCCGGTGTTGCTGAGCCAGCAGAACAATTCGCCGCGATAGAAGAACGGCTTCACGAAGCGCACGTCCATCAGGTGCGTGCCGCCGAGATAGGGGTCGTTGACGATGTAGATGTCGCCGGGCTTGAGGTCCTTGGCGCGGTCGATCACCGCCTTGGC
>JADZDN010000142.1 GCA_020851015.1 Alphaproteobacteria bacterium
GAAAATCCGTTCCTTCACGGTTCAATTCACGCTGCAGGGTACGCACACTCGTATTGATCGAGCGTGCGGCGCTCTCGATGGAGACCTGTCCCGCCAGCACCTGAGACCAGACCTGCTGGGCTATGACATCCCCGAGGTGGTTCATCTTGCTGCATGCGACGCGGGCACGCGCGACGTCATCGACCGTGACCAGCAAACGCGCAGGCTGCTGCGTTGGCTCCGCAAGCAGGTGGTCGGCGTCCAGATACACCGAAATGCGCGGTGCATCGAAAGCGACCGGGCATTTGAATGCATCCTCGTAAATCGCGGCTCGCGCCGGTCGCGGAAAGTCGAGCGCAATACGATTGGGCCGCCACTCTGCGGGCAAAAATTGTCTGCATACGCTCAGTATGACGCCGGCTGCGCCGCACGCCACATGCTGGTAACCCTCCTGACCTTTCGCGGCGCTGGCGTAATTGATCTGCGCCCGGTCATCGGCGAGAGTGATGGACAGCGCGTCGCCCTTGCTGTGAAAGCCGATGGTCGCGATGCCACGCCGGATAGCGCCGCCAAGCGTCGGCGCTCCAAGCAGGTATTGGCCCCAACAGCCGTAATTGGTGATCGAGAGGTGGGGCGCCAGCAGCAACCCGATGCTCTCTTCTTTCGCGAACCTCGCGACCGCATCGATGAAGGTGGTCATGGTCGCATGCGGAATAAAGCAATCCTGATCTTCGATCGCCTCGATATCCAGCATCGCCGCCCGGTTGGCTCGTGTGAGCAGCCGCTGACCGAAGGCATGGCGCACGAACGCGGGTACGCCTGCGAGCGCGGTCACCGAAATCACCGGCGTTAAGTCGAGTGCTCGCGAAATTTTGACGGGGGCTGGCGCAAAATGGTTCGTCGGTGGCGGCATGGCATGATTTCTTTGGCGTCGCATCGTCTCTGGGCAGAAAACAACTCGGGGTATGCGAGGCCTAAACCGTGCGGCGTTCGGACCCATCGGCGTGCGGGCAGGTCACACCTCCCGCGGGTGCAGGGTCGTCCCGACAACTCCACAATGACACCTTGATGATCAAGGCAAGAACAGTTCGCTTCGCGTGGTGCCCGCGCGCGAACGAAGTCAAGTCAGGAGAATAGTATGTCCAAACACCTCGGCTCAAAACACCTCAACGTGACCCTGGCGGGAGTCCTGCTGGGAGCGGTATTGTCTGCCGGCAGCGTCACGGCAACGGCGCAAGCTCTCTCGCAGGACGAAGCGGATGCTATCGCGGTAGACGCATATGTCTATTTCTATCCGCTGGTGACGATGGACCTGACCCGCAGGCAATTGACCAATCAGAAGCCCGGCGCCTCTGCTTATGGCGGTCCTTCGAACTGGTTCACGAACGTTCGCGCTTATCCCGCAGCGGGCGACAAGGGTGTCGTGCGCCCCAATTTCGATACGCTCTATTCGAGTGCATGGCTGGACCTCGCGAAGGAGCCGGTCGTGGTAACGGTGCCGAACACCAATGGCCGCTATTACCTGCTGCCGATGCTCGACATGTGGACCAACGTATTTGCATCCCCGGGCTGGCGGACGACCGGCACGGACGCCGCCCATTTCCTGATCGCTCCCCCCGGCTGGCGTCCAGATTTGCGTGAGCGGTTCGTGGAGGAGTTCAAGGTCCCGAAAGAGACGCAGCGGATCGACGCGCCAACACCGCATGTGTGGATCATCGGGCGCACGAAGACAGATGGACCGGCTGACTATCCCGCCGTCCACAAGATACAGGACGGATTTAAGGTGACGCCTCTGTCACAATGGGGCCGCGCGCCCAAGATGCCCGAGGTCAGGATCGACCCGGGCGTCGACACCAAGACGCCGCCGAAGACGCAGGCCGATACCATGCCAGGCGCAAAATACTTCGCGTATGCGGCGGAGATTTTGAAGGAGCAGCCGCCGCACGATACCGACCAGCCGATCCTCGCACGCATGAAGCGCCTGGGTATCGAACGAGGCAAGAGTTTCGACTTCGAGAAGGCGAGCCCCGTCGTCAAGAAAGCGCTGGACGCCGCGCCGAAGGCCGGCCAGGAATTGATGGCCTGGAAAGTGCCGAGCCTCGCACGCGTCGCGAATTACTGGTCGATGAATACCGATACGATGGGCGTGTATGGAAACTATTATCTCAAGCGCGCCATCGTCGCCCAGCTCGGTCTCGGGGCCAACCTTCCGCAGGACGCGATCTATCCTCTGAACCTGGCTGACAGTGACGGAAAGCCGCTCGAAGGCGCGAACAATTATGTTCTCCACTTCGAGAAATCGGATATTCCTCCCGCCGCGGCCTTCTGGTCGATCACGCTCTACGACCATGCCGGTTTTCAGGTCGCCAACAACCTGGACCGGTTCGCCGTCTCGAGCTGGATGCCGTTCGTTTACAACGCCGACGGGTCGCTGGACCTTTATTTCCAGCACGAGAGCCCCGGGAAGGACAAAGAAGCGAACTGGCTGCCGGCGCCGAAAGGTCCGTTCAACCTGACGATGCGGCTGTACGCGCCCAAGGCTCCGGCGTTGATCGGCAAATGGAACCCGCCGGCCGTCACGCGGGCTCATTCGCTGCCTCCGGTCACGGCCCAGTAGAGCCGGCAGCCGAGACCGCCAGCGCGGCCGGGTGATGGTACGCGTGTGATGCAGCCGAAACGGCCGCATCACACGTTGCCAGCATCGCCATTTTATCCCTTCGCAACCTTCCGGCCCTCAGTTCATCACGATCCGCGTGCCGGTCTGCCCGTTCAACAGCCGCTTGAGATGGAAGCTCGCGAGCTGATCGCCGGGCTGCTTGCCGACATGCGCCGCGAAGGCCGCCATGGCTTGCGGGTCGCCGGTCTCCAGCTTGGCGAAGGCGTCGAGATAGCTCGCGGTGGCGGGCGAGCCGAACTCCTCGGCGCGCAACGGTTCGAAGGTCCGCAGCGCCTCGTTCTTGCCGCGCAGCACGAGGTCGCCGACCGGACGGCCCTTGAAGTCCGCGACCTTGCCGGCGAGCGTTCCGCTCACGCAGACGCGGGTGCCCAACGGCTTGTTGGCGCCTTCGAGCCGCGCCGCGGTGTTGATGGTGTCGC
>JADZDN010000143.1 GCA_020851015.1 Alphaproteobacteria bacterium
ACCGGCGTCAGCAGATAGCCGAGCGACACCGCGACGGCGGGGATCAGCCGCGCGACGCTGGTCGAGCTCCAGGTGATGATCGGCCCGGCGAGCAGGCCCAGATAGGCGAGCGGCAGCAGCGCGCGCGCCGTCGGCCGGATGTATCCCCGCGGCTCCAGCAGCAAGGCGAGCGGCACCAGCAGCACGGCGGCGAACAGCATCTGCCAGGGTATGACCTGCAGCGGCGACAGGTTCCAGCGATGCCGGCGGCTGTGCAGGATCGCCAGCGCCCAGCACATGGCCGCGCCGAGCAGGTAGAGGTAGCCCGCGAACGCATTCGTGTCCCCGCCCATGCCGGCCCCCGCGATCTGGCCGAAGGCGGGCGACAGCAGCAGCGCCACGCCGGCGAAGCCCAGCGCCACGCCCAGGAGCTGGCGCGCGCGCGGCCATTCGCCCAGGACGGGGCCGGCCAGCGGCACGACGAACAGCGTCGTGGTGTAGGCCAAGATCACCGACCGTCCCGCCGGCAACAGCGCCAGGCCCAGGTTGACCAGGGCGAAGAACAGGCAGAGTTGAAACGCGCCGATCGAAAGCACGATCGGCAGGTCCGCGCGCGTCGGCCGCCGGAGCCGCCCCAGCGCGGCCAGCACCGCGAAGCCGGTGCAGGTGCTGATGGCGGCGCGCGCCACCGCGTACCACACCGGCGTCGCGTCGCCGAGCCCGTGCTTGATCGCCGGCCACGCCGAGCCCGCGGCCGCGATGCCGAGGGCGAGGATGCTGACGGCCTTGAGCTGGTTGTTCATCGGGGATGCGCGCTGGCGGGACGGACCGGTCTTATAGCATCGTTTCGCGCCCCGATGCCGGCGCGGTCCGGCCGCATTGACGCAAGCGCGCGCATCGGGGCACAATTCCTCGATCATGTTCCGCATGATGCTCCCGAGGTTCGGGGCGACATCGAAGCGGCAGCCCTTCGCGCGATCCCCGCGCCGGTCCATCCGTGGCGCGCCGCACCCGCGACCCGATATCGCGACACCAACCAGCATCGGCAGGTCGCCATGAACGACGCCCCGCATTTCCGCCTGACCAGCCTCGCCCATGGCGGGGGCTGCGGCTGCAAGCTGGCGCCCGCCGTGCTGCAGACGCTGCTGGCGGACCAGCCCGCGGCCCAGCCCTTCCGCCAGCTCCTGGTCGGCAACGAGACCGCCGACGACGCCGCGGTTTGGCAGGTCGACGACAAGACCTGCATCGTCGCCACCACCGATTTCTTCATGCCGATCGTCGACGACCCGCGCGATTTCGGCCGCATCGCCGCGACCAACGCCATCTCGGACGTCTACGCGATGGGCGGCACGCCGGTGATGGCGCTGGCGATCCTGGGCATCCCGCTCGGCAAGATCTCCAACGAGGTGGTGCGCGCGATCCTGGCGGGCGGCGCCGCGGCCTGCGCCGCCGCCGGCATTCCCGTCGCCGGCGGGCATTCGATCGACTGCCCCGAGCCGATCTACGGACTGGCGGTGATCGGCATCTGCCGGCCCGACGAGGTCCGCCGCAACGCCGACGCGCGCCCCGGCGACCGTCTGATCCTGACCAAGCCCGTGGGCGTCGGCGTCTATTCGGCCGCGATCAAGAAGGAGCGCCTGTCGCCGGCCGGCTATGCCGAGATGGTCGCGTCGACCACGCAGCTGAACAAGGTCGGGGCCGCGCTCGCCAAGGACAAGGCGGTGCACGCCATCACCGACGTGACCGGCTTCGGCCTGCTCGGCCACGCGCTCGAGGTCGCGCGCGGCTCGAAGCTCGCCGTGACGATCGACGAAGCCTCGGTGCCGCTCTTGGCCGAGGCCGCGTCCCTCGCCCAGCAGGGCTTCGTCACCGGCGCGTCCAACCGCAACTGGGACAGCTATGGAGGCGACGTCGCGCTGCCCGCCGGCATGCCGGACTGGCGCCGGCACCTGCTGACCGACCCGCAGACGTCGGGCGGCCTGCTCGTCGCCTGCGACCCCGCGCGCGCCGATGCGATCCTCGCCACCATCGCCGCCGCCGGCCATCCCAACGCCCGCATCGTCGGCGAGGTCGCGCCGGGCGCGCCGGACGCGCCCGTGGTTCGCGTGCGATAGCGACGCCGCTTCGCCTGCACGAACTTCCGCGGCGAGGCGATCGCATCGACTCCACGGATACCGGTCGCGCCTGTTGGCAAATCGCCGCCGCTGACGCTACCCTGCCGCGACATTCACCGGGGCGGCTTCCATGCAAGCGGATTTCATCATCATCGGCGCCGGCATCGCCGGGGCTTCGGCGGCGTATCGGCTCGCGGCCAAGGGGCGCGTGATCCTGCTCGAGCGCGAGCCGCGCCCGGGCTATCACACCACCGGCCGGTCGGCCGCGACCTTCATCGAGACCTATGGCAACCGCGTGATGCGCGGGCTGACCTCGACCGGGCGCGATTTCTTCCTCGATCCGCCCCAGGGATTCGCCGAGGCGAAGCTGGTGTCGCCGCGCGGCTGCATGATCGTCGCCACCGCCGCGCTGATGCCGAAGCTGAACCAGGCCATCGCCGAGGCCAAGGAACTGTCGCCCAACGTGCGCGCGCTGGACACCAAGGAGGCGCAGCGCTTCTGCTCCGTGCTGAAGCCCGCGGCCGCGGTCGGGGCCATGCTCGACCCCGACGCCATGGACATCGACGTCGACGCGCTGCACCAAGCCTATCTGCGCGGGATGAAAGCCGGCGGCTCCCTGGTCACGGAGGCCGAGGTGCTGGGGCTGGAGCGCAAATCCGGGCAGTGGCGCGTCGCCACCCGGCAGGGCGAATTCACCGCGCCGGTCGTGCTGAACGCGGCAGGCGCCTGGGCCGACGTGATCGCGGGGATGGCCGGCGCGTCCCCGGTCGGCTTGGTGCCCAAGCGGCGCACCATCGTCGCGTTCGACCCCCCGGCCGACGCCGATGCGCGCCGATGGCCGATCACCGGCGGCGCCGGCGAGGACTGGTACTTCCTGCCGCAAGGCGGGCGCGTGCTGGGCTCGCCCGAGGACGAGACGCCGTCCGCGCCCTGCGACGCGCAGCCCGAGGAGCTCGACGTCGCGCTCGCGATCGACCGCATCGAGACCGCGACCACGATGCAGGTCCGGCGCGTGCAGACGAAATGGGCGGGGCTGCGCTCGTTCGTCGCCGACAAGACCATCGTCGCCGGCTTCGCGCGCGAGGCCGAGGGATTCTTCTGGCTGGCCGGCCAGGGCGGCTACGGCATCCAGACCTCGCCGGCGATGGGCCGCGTGGCCGCCGCGCTGGCCACCGGCGCCGACCTGCCGGCCGACATCGCGGAGCGCGGCATCACCGCGGCGATGCTCGCCCCCGACCGCCCGGCGCTGCAGCAGATGGCGGTCGAAGGGTCGCGGGTTCGAAGCTGATTCTCAGCCGGCTGCCGGTCGCGCGGGCGAAGCGTTCGAGCGTGCGCGTGGAGGGCTTTACGCGGCCGCCTTCAAGTCGGGCAATGGCGGTTTGGGTCGTCTTCATGCGCCGCGCGAGGGCGGCCTGGGTAAGGCCGGCGCGCGAACGCGCCGCGATCATCGCTGCGGCAAGCGCGAATTCGCCCTCCAGCGCATTGTAGGCCGCACGATAGCCCGGCTCCTTCAGCCATTCGCGATGCAGGGCATCGGCGCGGATTCGCTTCGTCATTCGATTTCCTTTGCCCGCGCAAGGGCGATTGCGATTTCGTCACGCGGCGTCTTCTGGGTCTTTTTCACGAAGACGCGGACGACGACCACGCGCCGGGCGCGCGCCGTCAGGTGAAGCGCGCGGGCGATGCCGTCGCGTCCCATCAAGCGCATCTCCCAGATCGGGCCGACGACATGCTTCACATGCGGTTCGCGCACGCGTTCCAGCCCCTGGGTCTGGATCAAGGCGACGATACGCTGGAACCGCGCCCGCATGTCGCCCGGCAGCGCCGAAAGCTCGTCCGCGACGTTCCGATTCAGGAGTTCGACGACCCACACGGTGTGGAATATAGCATTTATGCTATAGAGGACAAGTCGCTCGTTCCGCATTGACCATATTAGAACTCGATCATATAAAGCCCCGCATGGCCAGGCGGGCAATGGATGCGGGCGACCTGCGGCGCAACGCGCGCCGCGCTTCCCTGTTGCTGAAGGCGATGAGCAACGAGCGGCGCCTCATGATCCTCTGCCACCTGGCGGAGGGCGAGAAATCGGTCGGCGGGCTGGAGGCGGTCGTTGGCCTGAGCCAGTCGGCCCTGTCGCAGCACCTCGCGCGCTTGAGACGCGACAAGCTGGTCACGACGCGCCGCGCGGCGCAGACGATCTACTACGCGCTCGCCGGCCGCGAAGCCGCCGCCGTCATGGCGAGCTTGCACGACCTCTACTGCAAACCCGCGCGCGGGAAGCGAGCGCCGCCTATACCGCGTTGAGCGGCAGCTTCAGGTAGGCGACGCCGTTGCCCTCGGGCCGGGGCAGGCGGCCGGCGTCGATGTTCACCAGCACCGACGGCCACAGCAGCTGCGGCATGCCGAGCGTCGCGTCGCGCGCGTTGCGCATGGCGACGAACTGCGCCTCGTCCACGCCGTCGCGCAGGTGCTTGTTGGCAAGCCGCTGCTGGCCGACCGTGCTGGCCCAGGCCGGCGGCCGGCCGCCCGGCTGGTAGTCGTGTCCGCAGAAGATGCGCGTGTCGGCCGGCAGGTCGAGCAGCCGGCGGATCGAGCGGTAGAGCGTCCCGGCCGAGCCGCCGGGGAAATCGCAGCGCGCGGTGCCGTAGTCCGGCATGAACAGCGTGTCGCCGCAGAACACCGCGTCGCCCGCGCGGTAGGACAGGCAGGCCGGCGTGTGGCCGGGCGTGTGCATCACGTCGGCCGCGAGCGATCCGACCGCGAAACGCTCGCCGTCCTTGAACAGGTGGTCGAAGCCGTCGGTGCCGGGGCAGGCGATGTTGTAGAGCCTGGCGAAGCACTGCTGCACCGCGCGGATATGCTCGCCGATGCCGAGCCGCCCGCCCAGCCGCGCCTTGACGTGCTGCGCGGCGCTGAGGTGGTCGGCATGGGCATGGGTCTCCAGCACCCAGTCGACGCCGAGCCCGGCCTTCTCGATATAGCCGCAGACCGCGTCGGCGAAGCCGGTGGAGGTGCGGCCCGAGGCCTGGTCGAAATCGAGCACCGCGTCGATCACCGCCGCGCGCCGCGTGGCGGGATCGGCCAGCACGTAGCTGACCGAGCCGGTGGGCGCGTGGAAGAAGCCGGTGACGTCCGGCCGGGCGGAACTCATGCGCGGGCAATCCCCATGCAGCCGGCGCGCATCATAGGAGAATCCGCCGATTCGACAAACTGCCGCACGGTCGTGTCGCCGGCTTGAGCAGGGCAAAGATTCTGCTATTTATTGCTGCCGACGCCAAACTGCTCAACCATCGGAACAGAAGCCATGGCCATCCTTCGATCGCTTCCCGCCGCGCTGCTGGCGCTGCTGCTTGCCGTTTCCCCGCGCGACGCGCTTGCCCAATCCACGCCGATCCCGATCAAGAAGATCGTCCTCATCGCCTGCCCGGAACCGGCGGAGTTCGCCGCGACCACGGGGACCGGCGGCGCGATGGTCATGGTGGGCGGCCTGGTGGGCGGGATCGTGGCGGCGGTCATCAGCGAGGAGAACAGCAAAAAGCTGACCGCGGCGCTGGCGAGCGACCCGGTCGATCTCGGCCGGCGCATCACCGATGCCGTCGAAACCCAATTGCGCGGGGCGGGCTACGAGGTCGTGCGCGTCGCGGCCGCGCGCGACAAGCCGCACAAGCTGCTGGAGAACTATTCCGGCATCGCCGACGACGCCGATGCCTATCTCGACATCATCATCAAATTCGCCGGCTACCACCGCGTCGGCCTGGCGGTGGACTACGCGCCGGGCGTGCGCATCGGCCTGCGCCTGGTTGGCCCCGACCGCCGCACCGAGATCGCCGACGACGGCTTCGGCTACGAGCAGGGCCGCGCGTTCCGCAGCGGCTACGCCTTCGGCTCGAACTACAAGTTCGCCGACATGGACAGCCTGCGCGAACAGCTTCCGCGCGCCAAGGAGGGGTTGCTGGCCAGCGCCGAGCCGCTGGCGGCCGACGTGGTGGGCAAGGTGAACGACGTGCGGGACGGCAAGGTCCGCCCTGCGTCCGGCACGTCCGCCGATCCCGCGGCGCGGGTGGGACCGGAGGCCGATTCCACGCGCTGACGCGCCGCCGCCTACCGCCCCCGGGCGGTCAGCCCATGGGCCGCCAGCGCCACCCAGCCCGCCAGCAGCGCGACCCCGCCCACGGGCGTCACCGTCGCCAGCGCGCGCCAGCCGGTCAGCGCCATCGCGTAGAGCGAGTAGCAGAACAGCACGATCCCGGCGGCGAACAGCCAGGCCGCCAGCCGCAGGTAGAACGGCGCCGGGGCCGTCGGCGCGTCGCGCGCGCCCAGCGCCGCCACCACGCCCAGGGCCAGCGCATGCCACATTTGATAGCGCTCGGCCGTGGCGATCCACCCCAGCGCCTGGGCATCGAGCATCCGGGCCAGCGCGTGCGCGCCCAGCGCGCCGAACAGCACCCCGACAAAGCCGTTGATTGCCGCGAAAATCAGCCAGTTACGGGTATTCACGGGGGGGCCCTGTCTTGACGCGATCTTAACCTTCGGTTGCTACCACGTTTAGTCAAAGTCTCTCGGGATGCCAACCGGATGCCCTTCGGGTTCGACGACGTACTGCGCCGGCTGCCGGACCTGGCCAGGGACGCGCTGATCATGCTGGCGCCCGGCGGTCGCGCCGATTCGCCATGGCTGGTCGTACATGCCAATGCCGCGCTGGAGGCAATGACCGGCGCCGCCCCGGGCGAGTTGATCGGCGCCCCGCCGCAATTCCTGGTCGATCTGGAGGATGGGCAGCCCCTGCCCGGCGCGCTGCTCCAGGCCCTGTCGGCCGCCGAGCCCGCCCGGCTGGCGCTGGGAATCCGCCCCGCCAACGGCGTCGCCCGGCCCGCCAGCCTGTCGCTGGTGCCGTTCGGCCGGCCGGGCGAACCGCCGCAATTCTGGGCCGGCGCCATCCACCACGTCGAGGGTACGGTCGCGGCCCCGCATCTTGAGCGCTACGGCCTGGCGGCCGAGGGCGCCAATGACGGGTTGTGGGACTGGGACCTCGAGACCGGCCATGTGCGCTACGCGCCGCGCTGGATCGCGATGCTGGGCTGCGACGAGGGCACGGTCGGCGACAGCCCGGAGGAATGGCTGGGCCGCGTCCACCCCGACGACATCGACGGGCTGCGCCTGGCGATCGACGCGCTGGTCGAGGGCACCTCGGTCGCGCTGGAGCACGAGCAGCGCGTGCGGCTGGCCGACGGCAGCTACCGCTGGATGCTGACGCGCGGCGTGGCCAAGCGCGACGCGACCGGCCGCGCGCTGCGCATCGCCGGCTCGCAGACCGACATCTCGGACCGGCACTGGGCGCGCGAGCAGCTGGCCTACGACGCGTTCCACGACGGGCTGACCGGGCTGCCCAACCGCGCGCTGTTCCTCGACCGCCTGGGCCAGGCGATCTTGATGGGGCGGCGGCGCAACGAGGAATGCTGCGCGGTGCTGTCGCTCGACATCGACCGCTTCAAGCTGATCAACGATTCGCTCGGCCACGGCGCCGGCGACGAGTTCCTGACCATCCTGGCGCGCCGGCTCGCGGGCAGCCTGAAGGAAGGCGACACGCTGGCCAGGCTTGCCGGCGACGAGTTCGCCATCCTGGCCGAGCGCGTGGGCGACGTGAACAAGGCGATGCTGATCGCCGAGCGCGTGCTGTCGATGCTCGCCCTGCCGATCATGCTGGACGAGCACGAGATCTTCGCCTCGGCCTGCATCGGCATCGCGATCGCGCCGGCGCGCGGCCGGTCGGCCGAGGACCTGCTGCGCGACGCCAACCTGGCGCTCTACCGCGCCAAGTCGCGCGGCACCTCGCGGGTCGAGGTGTTCGACCAGCAGCTGCACGCCTCGGCCGTGTCGCGGCTGAAGCTGGAATCCGACCTGCGCCGCGCCATCGACCGCGACGAGCTGGAGGTGTTCTACCAGCCGGTGGTCGAGCTGGAGACGCGCCGCATCGTCGGCATGGAGGCGCTGGTCCGCTGGCAGAACAGCGAGCGCGGCCCGGTGTCGCCGGGCGAGTTCATCCCGCTGGCCGAGGAGACCGGGCTGATCCTGCCGATCGGCGCCAAGGTCATGACCGAGGCCTGCACCCAGCTCGCGAGCTGGCGCCAGCGCGGGCTGGTCGACGAGGCGATGGCGGTCAACGTCAACCTGTCGGCCAAGCAGATCGCCCAGGGCGACCTGGTCGGCGAGATCCGCGGCGTGCTCGAGCGAACCGGCCTCAAGGGGGCGCAGCTCAAGATCGAGCTGACCGAGAGCGCGATCATGGAGAACCCCGAGCTTGCCGCCGCCATCCTGGTGCAGGTGCGCGACCTCGGCGTCGGGCTGTGCGTCGACGATTTCGGCACCGGCTATTCCTCGCTCAGCTACCTGCACCGCTTCCCGATCACCACCTTGAAGATCGACCGCAGCTTCGTCGCCCGCACCGACGCCAACACGCCCGAGCTCTCGCTGGTCAAGACGATCGTCAAGCTGGGCCACAGCCTGGGGCTGGAGATCGTGGCCGAGGGCGTGGAGACCGA
>JADZDN010000144.1 GCA_020851015.1 Alphaproteobacteria bacterium
AACCACCGCGCCTGGCGTCTGGCCGAGATCGTGCGCATCTGCGACGCCACCGGCGTCGACCGCCCGGTGATCAGCCAGCCCTACTACAACGCCTTCAACCGCATGCCCGAGGTCGAGCACCTGCCGGCCTGCAACCACTACGGCCTCGGCGTGTTCCCCTACAGCCCGGTCGCGCGCGGCGTGCTGACCGGCAAGTACGAGCCCGGCAAGCCGCCCCAGGAAGGCACGCGCGCCGCGACCAACGACGTGCGCCTGCGCCAGACCGAGTGGCGCGAGGAATCGCTGGTGCTGGCGCAGAAGGTCAAGGCGCATGCCGAGAAGCGCGGCATGACCGCCACCCAGTTCGCCGTGCTGTGGGTGCTGAACAACAAGTTCATCACCGGCATCGTCGCCGGTCCGCGCACGCCAGACCAGCTCGAGGACTATCTGGGGGTGTTCAAGCACCACTTCACGAAGGACGACGAGGCGCTGATCGACTCGATGGTCGTCGCCGGCCACTCCACCCCGCCCGGCTACAACGACCCCGCCTACCCGATCGAGGGCCGGCCGACAAGGACGTAGGGGACCAACGGCGTTCGGCCGTTGCTCCTCTTCCCGTCATGCCCGGGTTTGTCCGGCAGCCGTCCGGTTGCCGACATCGAATGGGCGTTTGATTCAATGCGCGCGATGCCGGACGCAAATCTTCAGTCCCCCCTCCCCCAAGCGCGACGACGCCTACGGCGTCGCGCGGGGCGGGAGGGGGTTGGGGGAGGGGTACGCGCGAGGGCGCGCGTCCTCGCGATGCGCCCGCGCGCCGCAAACGTTCAGAACCCTTGGAAACCACCAAGGCACCAAGACGCCAAGAAAGACGGATTGATCCGCCACGACATCACGGACGCGGCGCCAGACAAAGCGAGAGGGTTTCTTGCGCGACGCTTGGCCGCGCGCCCATTCCGACGTGGTGTCCACGACGTCCTGATGGCGAGTCCCTTTTCCCTTCCTTGGTGTCTTGGTGCCTTGGTGGTTTCCTCGCGTTCCGCTCGATCCATGCCGCGCGGCCGATCGCGCGAAAACGCGACGCCCCCTCCCCCTACCCCCTCCCGCAAGGGGAGGGGGGCCACACACGAAATCTACGCGGCGGCGGTTCGCGAGCCGGACAGTCGTGCAACACGTGCGGCCATGACGAACTCTTTCATCTGGCTCGTTATTCAGTGCTGCTCTGGCAAGTGCCCGGCGTCCGCCAGGTCGGCGAACTTGGTGAAATTGCCGTCGAAGAACAGGTTGACCGTGCCGGTCGGGCCGTGGCGCTGCTTGCCGATGATGACCTCGGCCTGGTTGTGGACGTTCTCCATGCGCTCCAGCCAGCGCTGGTGGCGCTCGTTGAACTTGTCCTTCGATTCCTCGGGCCGCTCGGTCGGCTCCGACTTCGACAGGTAGTACTCCTCGCGATAGATGAACATCACCACGTCGGCGTCCTGCTCGATCGAGCCCGATTCGCGCAGGTCCGCCAGTTGGGGCCGCTTGTCCTCGCGCTGCTCGACGGCGCGGCTGAGCTGCGACAGCGCGATCACCGGCACGTTCAATTCCTTGGCCAGCGACTTCAGCCCGCGGGTGATCTCCGAGATTTCCTGCACGCGGTTCTCGTTGCGGCTCGACTTGCCGGCCTGGGCGAGCTGCAGGTAGTCGATGATGATGAGGCCGAGGCCACGCTGGCGCTTCAGCCGCCGGGCGCGGGTGCGCAGCGCGCTGACCGTCAAGGCCGGCGTGTCGTCGATGTGCAGCGGCAGGCGGTGCAGCTCCTGCGCGGCCTGGACCACGCGCGGGAACTCCTCGTGGCTGATGGCGCCGCGGCGGATTCGATCCGAAGAAATCTCCGCGCGTTCCGACAAGAGGCGGGTGGCAAGCTGCTCGGACGACATTTCCATCGAGAAGAAGCCGACCACCGCGCCTTCGGCGTCGCCGCGCTCCAGCCGCGCGCGCGCCGCGTTGTAGGCGATGTTGGTGGCAAGCGACGTCTTGCCCATGGCCGGCCGGCCGGCCAGCACGATTAGGTCCGAGGGGTGCAGGCCGCCCAGCTTGGCGTCGAGGTCGCGGAAGCCGGTGGTGACGCCGACAACGTGGCCGGCGCGCTTGAAGGCGGCCTCGGCCATGCCGATCGCGGTCTTCAGCGCCGCTTCCAGCGGCTTGAACCCGCCCTCGGCCTGGCCGACGGTGGCCAGATCGAACAGCTGCTGTTCCGCCCGTTCGATCTGGTCGACGGCGGTCAGGTCCAGGTCGGCGCCGTAGGCGTGGTTGACCATCTGCTCGCCAACGTCGATCAGCTGCCGGCGGACATGGGCGTCGTGGATGGTGCGGCCATAGTCCTCGGCATTGACGATCGTGACGGCCGAGCCGGCGAGGCGCGCCAGGTAGCCGATCCCGCCGATGTCGCTCAGTTCCTGGTCGCGCTCGAACAGCGCCTTGAGGGTCACCACGTCGGCGATCTGGTTGGCGTCGATCAGCCGCGCCATGGCCTGGTAGATCCTGCCGTTGGCCGGGTCGCTGAACTGCTCGCCGCGCAGGAACTCCGAGACGCGCTCGTAGGCGCGGTTGTTCATCAGGATGGCGCCCAGCAGCGCCTGCTCGGCCTCCAGGTTGCGCGGCGGCGTGCGGGGCGCCGGTCCGCCGTCGATGCCGCGCAGCGGCGTGACGTTATTGTCCGTACGCGAAGGTTCCATTGCTTCCAGTCGGGCTTCAGTCGGTCGTCTTGGCGCCGAAATCGCGGGCGCCTGGGGAGGGTTTGTGACGAACGATGCAACGCAGGCGACATCGAACGGCCACACCGCACGCTAGCGAGCCCGATGCGCGCGCGCCATCTCCCATCGTGGGGACAAACAAGGATATCGGGGAAAACTTAGCGGCGATAGGGCTTGCATTCGCGAAATTGGCGGAGGCCTGCGGCAATTGGCGCGCGCGTGCGCCTAGACGACTGCATCGGGGGGGCGGAATCTTCCTTCGCCGCTCCGCGATGGCGCCTTGATTCGCGGCGCGCCAGTCGCGATGCGCGTTCCTGGCGATGACGCCAGAAGCGAGACGCCTCGCCGCTCTTCAACCGGCCGCGCGATCCGGCACCAAGGTGGGACGGCGGGGCTTCAGTTCGCGCTCGGCGCCCTGGATGTAGTCGCGCGTGCGCGGCACCACGAAGGGATCGCGCGCGAGCTGCATCTGGAACACCATGTGGTTCAGCCGGCGGAACGCCATCTCGCTGCAGGACAGGTAGAACTCCCACATCCGGCAGAACCGCTCGTCGTACAGCGCCGCGGCGCGCGCGCGGTTGGCGGCGAAGTTGCTCCGCCACGCCCTTATCGTCTCGGCGTAATGCGGATAGAGCAGTTCGATGTCGGTGGCGTAGAGCCCGCTCTTCTCGACCGACGGCATCACCTCGGAAAGCGCGGGAATATAGCCGCCGGGGAAGATGTACTTGTCGATCCACGGGTCGATCGCGTGCGGGCCCCACATGCAGCCGATCGAGTGCAGCAGCGCGACCCCGTCCGGCCGCAGCAGCGCCATCACCTTGTCGAAGAACGCGCGGTATTGCGGCACGCCGACATGCTCGAACATGCCGACCGATACGATGCGGTCGAACTGGCCCTCGAGCTGGCGATAGTCCATCAGCTCGAACCGCGCGCGTTCCGACAATCCCTTGGCCGCGGCCCGGCTGCGGGCGATGGCGAGTTGGTGCTCGGAGAGCGTGATGCCCAGCACCTCGACCCCGCAGCGTTCGGCCAGGAACAGCGCCATTCCGCCCCAGCCGCACCCGATGTCCAGAACCTTCATTCCCGGCTTCAGCAGCAGCTTGGCGGCGATGTGGCGTTTCTTGTCCTCCTGCGCCTGTTCGAGTCCGACGCCGGCTTCGCTGAAATAGGCGCAGGAATATTGCCGGTCGCTGTCCAGGAACAATGCGTAGAGCTCGTCCGACAGGTCGTAGTGATGCGCCACGTTGCGGCGCGCGCGCCGGATCGGGTTGAACAGCACGAACGGACGCGCGAGCCAGCCCAGCACCAGCCCGATGCGCGCCAATGGATGGCTGGCATAGCTGGCGTAGTTCATCGCGCACAGGTCGATGAAGGCGAAGATATCGCCCTTCTCGATCGTCAGCGTGCCGTCCATGTAGGCTTCGCCCGCCGCCAGGCGCGGCGACAGGGCAAGCCGCCAATGCAGCCGGCGATCGTGCAGCCGGATTGCGACCGTGGGTTCCGGCGCGCCCTGGAAGATATGCGTGCGACCGTCCGCGTCCGTCAGCTCAAGTCTGCCGACGCGGATCATCCGTCGCAAGAAATGCGACAACATCCGCATGGCCATCACTCCGCCAAGCGAAGCCGGCCCGGGCGATGCGATGCCCTTCCGCCGGCACGCTATACGAGAATTATTCTAAACAAAGCGGGGATTGGCAAGTGGTTCCGCGGCTGACATCGATTTCAGGAAACAACGGCCCGCGGACTTGCCGCGCGGGTCCTGCGGCCGGACGGTTCCGACGGGGCAGCCCGTGCGCGCGGCGGGCCGTCCCCGGCCTCAGACGGTCGGCTATTCCGCGTCGTCGGCCTTGGCCTTTTTGCCCTTGGATTTCTTGGCTTTCGATTTCTCTTCGGACGCGGCGTCGGCGGCAGCGGCTGACGCCTCGGCCTTGGCCTCGCCGCCCTTCTCCTTCTTGGCCTTCTTCGCCTTGGCGGGCTTCTCGCCCTCGGCCTTTGCCTCGGTTTCGGGCGCGGCCTCGCCGCCGGCTTCGCCTGCCGCAGGCGCCGTCTCGAAAATCTCCTCGGCGGCCGGGGCCTCGCCCGCCGCCTGGCGCTCGGCTTCCTCCTCGGACTTCGCCACGTTGACCGTGATGGTCGAGGCGACCTCGGGATGCAGCATCACGCGGGTCTGCACCAGGCCCAGGGTCTTGATCGGGCGGTCGATGCGCACCTGGCGATGATCGACGGTGAAGCCGGCGGCGCTGACCGCCTCGGCGATGTCCCGCGCCGTGACCGAGCCGTAGAGCTGGCCGGTCTCGCCGGCCTGGCGCACCAGGACGATCGACAGGCCGTCCAGCTTCTTGGCGACGGCCTCGGCCTCGCCCTTGAGCTTCAGGTTGTTGGCCTCGAGCTGCGCGCGCTGCTTTTCGAAGCGCTCCATGTTCTCCTTGGTCGCGCGCAGTGCCTTCTTCTGCGGCAGCAGGAAATTGCGCGCGAAGCCGGGCTTCACCCGCACCACGTCGCCCATCTGCCCCAGCTTCTCGACGCGCTCCAACAGCACAACTTGCATCACACTCATCTGAACGCTCCACCGTCCCGGACCCGGCCGGGATCTCCGATCGACCAATCTTCGCCTAGGCGGCTGCCAGCATGCGCCGCTTCAGCTTGAGGAACGGCTCGGCCATGCCGATCGCCATCAGAAGGAACATCGGCAGCCCCATGAAAATGGCCACCACGTAGATCAGGACCAGCATCCAAGACCGCCCGTTCAGCCGCCGCACGGCAGCATGCGCCACCGCGAGCCCCGCCAGAAACCCGCCGACCAGCAGCACCGGCAGGGCATTGCGCAGCACGTAGCCAACATCTCCCGGCAGCAGCATCCCCGCCACCAGGCAGCAGAGCGCCAGCACGGTCACGTGCGGCGGCAGGTCCAGCGCGGCCATGTCCGGCGCCGGCCGGCGGCTCCAGCCGAAGCGCATCAGCAGCCCCTGCGCCAGCACGCCGTTGAGGACCGTGACGATCATGGCCACCGCGACGGCCGCCCCCAGCAGGTGCGTCGACATGCGGTCGATCGCGCGGGCGCGCTCGTCGGGCGACGGCGCCTCCTGGATCATCTGTCCCAGCAGGTCGACGGTGATCCCCGCGCTCTGGCGCGCAAAGGCCTCGATGCCGCCCTGTAGCCCGATGACGACGCTGGCCAGGCCCAGCAGCGCCAAGCCGATTGCGACGAGCCAGCCGGTCAGCAGCCCCGGCGGATACCACTCCACCGCGCCCTGCGGCCCGGTGCGCGCCAGCATCGCCTGGCGCACCAGGATCGGCACCGGCGCGATGAAGACGACGCCGAAGAACGACGCCAGCGCGTAGCCGAACTCGTGCGTCAGGACCAGCGAGCCGGCAGCGATCCCGGCGACCAGCGAAGCGGTCGCGCCCGCCGCCAACCCGGCGGCGAACAGCGGGAACTGCGCGAAGTAGAGCAGCGGCATGGACGCGAAGGGCCGGTAGGCCACGGCCAGGTAGAACGCGCCGCTGATCAGCCCGGCGCCAAGCGCCAGGACCCAGAATCTGAGAGCGGGCGACATCGCCGCGTTCCCCGGTTGCGCTCGGCGCCGCCCGGCGCCTAGCGCAGGATGTAGGGCAGAAGCCCCAGGAACCGCGCCCGCTTGATCGCCTGCGCCAGCTCGCGCTGCTTCTTCGCCGATACCGCGGTGATGCGGCTCGGCACGATCTTTCCGCGCTCCGAGATGAAGCGCTGCAACAGGCGGACGTCCTTGAAGTCGATCTTCGGCGCGTTCGGGCCGGAGAACGGGCAGCTCTTGCGGCGGCGGAAGAACGGGCGGCGCCCGCCGGTGCGGGCCGGAGCGGCGGAGGCGGTCATGCGCGGTCTCCTTCACCTTGCTGCTGGTCGCCGCCAGGGCCACCGTCGAACCCGCCGCCGAAGCCGCGGCGGCCGTCGCGACGCGGGCGGTCGCCGCGCGGACCGCGGTCGTCGCGG
>JADZDN010000145.1 GCA_020851015.1 Alphaproteobacteria bacterium
CGATGACGCGGGTCGACATGTCGTGGCGGACGTCGGACACGCCCTTCATGCCCTTGCCCTTGGGCGGGGCCACCGGCATGTCGGCGTCCTCGAGCACCTGGCGCTTGCCCTCGCTCTCGCCGTGCCGGCTCTTGCGCGTCGCCACCGGCAGCGCGGGCGCGCCCTGCTCCAGCTCCAGCTTCAGCCGCGCGTCGGGATAGAGCGGCGTCAGGTTGTCGAAGTTGATGCGGTGCCGCACGTTCTCGGGCGGCGCGAAATTGATCGTGTTGACCTTCAGCAGCGCGAAGTAGCGCTCGCCGTCCTTGGGCGAGCGGATCTGGCCCTCGACCGTGTCGCCGGTCCGGAGGCCGAAGCGGCGGACCTGGCTGGGCGAGACGTAGATGTCGTCCGGCCCGGGCAGGTAGTTGGCCTCGGGCGAGCGCAGGAAGCCGAACCCGTCGGACAGGATCTCCAGGACGCCGTCGCCGTAGATCGCCTGGTCGTTGTCGGCGAGCTGCTTGAGGATCGCGAACATCATGTCCTGCTTGCGCAGGGTGCTGGCGTTCTCGATCTGCAGGTCCTCGGCGAAGGCCAGAAGGTCGGCCGGGGTCTTGGACTTGAGTTCTTTCAGATTCATGGCGTGAACGATGCTCGTTGGGGAGAATTGGAGCGGCCGCGCCCGGTCGATCGCGTAACGGCTGGAAACCGATCGCCCGCCCATGAGGGCCGGCGCAAGCGCGGCGATAGCGTGAGAGAAACAGGACGGCGGGACCGCCGTACGCGTTAACAATTGCCCATCCCGCGCCCCAGGTCAAGCGATTTGGCTGGGCTTCAAAAGGGTTTGACCACCACCAGGATCACAATTGCGATCAGCAGGACGGTCGGAACCTCGTTTGCGATGCGGTAGAACCGGGCCGGGCGGGTGTTGCGGTCGGCGGCGAAATCCTTGCGCCAGCGGGCGAGAAACCCGTGCAACGCGCCCATCGCCAGCACCAGCACAAGCTTCGCGTGCAGCCAGTGCTGGCTCCAGTCCTGCACCGCCAGCATCAGCCCGCCGAACAGGAAGGCGGCAAACATTGCCGGGTTGATGATCGCCCGCAGCAGGCGGCGTTCCATGATTTTCAGGGTTTCCGACAATTCGGAGCCCGGCTTGGCCCCGGCGTGGTAGACGAACAGCCGCGGCAGGTAGAGCATCCCCGCCATCCACGCCATCACCGCGACGACATGCAGCGCCTTGATCCACGGGTACCACGCGCCGATCCACGCGATCATGGCGCGGCACCCTGCATCGCGCAGCGCGCTGATCCGCGCGGACACACGCGCGCGCCGGTGGATGACGCCGTTGCCGCCGGGCGCGCCAGGGCATCGCGGATCACCGTCGCCAGTCCGCGGATGAAGACCTGGGCGGCGCCCACGGTCGCCACGCGCAGATAGGCCGGCGCGCCCCTAGCTTCGGCGATATGGCGGTAGTCGATATCCAGCTCGACCAGCGTCTCCGAATGCTCGGACACGAACGCCAGCGGAAACAGCACGATCGGCCGCCCGTCGCGGGCCGCGCGCGTGATCTCGGCGTCGGTGTAGGGGCCCAGCCACTCCAGCGGCCCGACGCGGCTCTGGTAGCAGACCACGTGCTCGACATCTTGCCACGCGTTGTCGCGGCGGCCGACCGCCTGCACGATCGCCGCCGCGCTGCGCTCGATCTGGCTCTGGTAGGGATCGCCGCGCGCCACGGTCTTCTTCGGCAGGCCGTGCGCCGACAGAAGCAGGCGCGGCTTGCCGCGTTTCGCGGCCTCCTGGAGCGCCTGCTCGATCAGGTCGGCCGCGGCGGCAACGAAGCCCGGCTGCTCGGGATAGCAGCACACCGCGCGGGTCGGCGCCGCGATGCCGCAGGCGGCCGCCGCCGCGTGCCAGCATTTCAGCGAGGAACCGCTGGTCGTGCCGGAGAACTGCGGGTAGAGCGGCAGCAGCACCACCTCGGTCGGATTCCAGGCCGCGACCGCGCGCGCCGTCTCCCCGGTCAGCGGATGCCAGTAGCGCATCGCGACGAACGCCCGCGCGTCGCCCAGGTCGGACAATTCGCGCTCCAAGGCCCGCGCCTGCGCCTGCGTATTCTCCAGTAGCGGCGAGCGGCCGCCAATCCTGGCATAGGCCTCGCGCGCCACCGGCGCACGGCGGCGCGCCAGCACCCAGGCCAGCGACTGCCGCAGCGGCGCCGGCAGCTCCAGGATCGCGGGATCGTTGAACAGGTTGAACAGGAACGGCCGCACCGAATCGGGGTTGTCGGGCCCTCCCAGGTTCATCAGCACCACCGCCAGCCGGCGCCGGCTCATTGCCATTCACCCTCGCGGACCAGGCGGACCAGCGCGGCGACATGCTCGGGCGGCGTCTCGGGCACGATCCCGTGTCCCAGGTTGAACACGAACGGCCCGGCCGCGAGGCCGCGCAGGATGGCGCTCGCCTCGCTCCGCATCGCCTCGCCGCCGATTACCAGCAGCCGCGGGTCGAGATTGCCCTGCACCGGCACCAACTCCTGCAAGGCGCCGGCGAGCGCCAGCGGCACCGTTGTATCCAGGCTCACCGCGTCCACCCCCGTTCCGCGCACGTAGTCGGCATAGAGCATGCCGGCGCCGCGCGGAAAACCGATCATCGGCACGCCGGGACAACGCTGCTTCAGCTGTTCTACGATCCGCTGCGTCGGCGCGATCACCCAGCGGCGAAAGGCCGCTTCGGACAGCACGCCGGCCCAGCTGTCGAACAGCTGAAGCACTTCCGCCCCGGCTTCGACCTGGGCAGCCAGGTAGTCGACCGTCGCGCCCACCACGAGATCGAGCAACGCGCCGAAAGCCGCCGCGTCGCGATAGGCGAAATCCTTGACCACGGCGAAGTCGCTGCCCGAAGCGCCCTCGACCATGTAGGTCGCCACCGTCCATGGCGCGCCGGCAAACCCGATCAGCGCCGTCTCGGCCGGAAGCTCGCGACGCAACCGCCGGACCGTCTCGAATACCGGGGAAAGCGCGCCCAGCACCCGCGTGCGGTCCAGCCGCGCCAGGTCGGTCACCACGCGCACCGGCTCGAGCCGCGGGCCCTCGCCCTCGACGAACCACACGCGCTGCCCCAGCGCATAGGGAATCACCAGTATGTCCGAGAACAGGATCGCCGCATCGAAGCCGTAGCGCCGGATCGGCTGCAGCGTCACCTCGCAAGCAAGGTCCGGCGAGAAGCACAGGTCGAGGAAGGTCTTCGCCCGCGCGCGCGTCGCGCGGTATTCCGGCAGGTAGCGGCCGGCCTGGCGCATCAGCCAGATCGGCGGCGGACTGGTAGCCTCACCGTCCAGGACGCGCAGCAACTTCTTGCGCGGTTGCGCCGTGCCCGACACTGCGGCGATCAAATCCTGCCTCCCGACCGGCTGACCTGCGGACAATCCACCGTTTCGTCTTCCCCTCTCAATATCATTCTTCTTTGAAAAAGGGATGTGGTTGATGATGTAGGGCCTGTGCGAGTCGGGTATTCGACGCCCGTCCCCAGGATATGCCCATGCGCGGCCGCGGGCTCGCACTGCCTGTGAATCGCGGGGAGATCATGCAACGCCTCGCC
Organism: Alphaproteobacteria bacterium; assembly: GCA_020851015.1. The sequence continues at coordinate 3,574 of JADZDN010000145.1, forward strand.
GGACGTCTGGCGATCATTGTGGTCTGCGGGGACAGGATCATGGGAACAGCGGGGATAGGCTGCAGGCGCGGGTTGCTCCGGCAATGCGCATTCCGACGGCCCTTCCCGGAATGGAATCGCCCGGGCGTCGCGATTGCATCGGGAAACCCGGGGACAGAGTATGATGCCCCGCGATACGCACCGCCCTTCCACAGGCATTTCCAGCGAGCACGGCCCTAGCCCATGCAGAAGTCATTTCACCTGCACCTCGTCTCGGACGCCACCGGCGAGACGCTTCATGGCGTGGCGCGCGCCTGCCTGGCGCAGTTCGAGGAGGTCGAGCCGGTCGAGCATGTCTGGTCGATGATCCGCACGCAGAGCCAGATGGAGCGCGTGAACGCCGGCATCGCCGCCTATCCCGGCGTCGTGCTGTTCACGCTCGTGAACTCGACCTTTCGCCAGGCGCTGACCGATACCTGCCGCAAGCTGCAGCTTCCCTGCATCTCGGTGCTCGATCCGGTGTTCGTCGCGCTCGGCACCTATCTCGGCCGCGAGGCGCGCGGCCAGCCCGGCCGCCAGCACATGATGGATGCCGAGTATTTCGAGCGCATCGAGGCGATGCACTACGCGATCGCGCATGACGACGGGCAGATGCTGGATTCGCTGAATCAGGCCGATGTGGTGCTGGTGGGCGTGTCGCGGACCTCGAAGACGCCGACCTGCCAGTACCTCGCCAATCGCGGCATCAAGGCCGCCAACGTGCCGTTGGTGCCGACATCGCCGCCGCCGCCGCAGCTTCTGTCGGTGAAACGCGCGCTCGTCGTCGGCCTGACCAAGGATCCGGCGCGGCTGGTGCAGCTCCGCCGCAACCGCGTCAGGATGCTGAACCAGGACGAGGAGACGGACTACACCGACCTCGAAGTGGTGAAGGAGGAGGTCGCGGCGGCGCGGCGGCTCTACACGCGCCAGGGCTGGCCGGTGATCGACGTGACCCGCCGCTCGATCGAGGAGACCGCCGCGGCCATCATGCAGCTTGTCCAGCAGCACCGCGAAAAATCGGCATGACCCGGCCGACCCTGATGCTGGCCTCGGCCAGCACCGCGCGCGCCGAACTGCTGCGCCGCGCCGGCGTCGCCGTGGCGATCGAGCCGGCGCGGCTCGACGAAAGCGAGATCAAGGCGTCGATGCGGGCCCAAGGAGCCACGGCGGCGGCGGTCGCCGATGCGCTGGCGGAGGCGAAGGCCGGGCGCGTGGCAGGCCGCCACGCGGGTGCGCTGGTGATCGGCGCCGACCAGATGCTGACCTGCGACGGGCGATGGTACGACAAGCCGGCGGACCGCGCGGCGGCGCGCCGCCAACTGCTGGAGATGCGCGGCCGGCCGCACGAGCTGATCAGCGCGCTGTGCGTGGTCCGGGACGGAACCTGCCTGTGGCGGCACCGCGAAACGGCGACGATGGCGATGCGCGCGTTCAGCGAGGCCTTTCTCGACGACTACCTGGACAAGGCGGGGCAAGAGGTTCTGGAATCGGTCGGCGCCTACCGGCTGGAAGGGCCGGGTATCCAGCTCTTCCAGCGCATCGACGGCGACTTCTTCGCGATCCTGGGCTTGCCTCTGCTGCCGCTTCTCGCGTATCTGCGCGCAGAGGGCGTGGTGGGCGCGTGACGCGATGGTGATCCTGGGGCTGACCGGCTCGATCGGCATGGGCAAGAGCACGGCGGCGGCCGCGCTGCGGCGCCTCGGCGTGCCGGTCTACGACGCCGACGGCACGATCCACCGGCTGATCCGGCGCGGCGGCCTCGCGGTTCCGCTGGTAGCGGAAGCCTTTCCCGGGGTGGTCAGCGACGGCATGGTGGACCGCCGCCGGCTGGGCGACCTGGTGTTCGCCGACCGGACGGCCTTGAAGCGGCTCGAGGCGATCCTGCATCCGCTGGCGCGCCGGGCGCAATTGGGTTTCCTGGCGGCCGCCGCGCGCCGCCGCGCGAGGCTGGTCGTGCTGGACATCCCGCTGCTGTTCGAGACGCGGGGCGACCGGCGCTGCGACGCGGTGGCGCTGCTCAGCGCGCCGCCGGCGATCCAGGAGGCGCGCGTGATGGCCCGGCCCGGCATGACGCGCGAGAAGCTGGCGGGCATCCGCAAGCGCCAGATGCCGGATGCCGAGAAGCGCCGGCGCGCCGATTTCGTGGTGCCCACGGGGCTTACCAAGCGCGATGCGCTGCGGCGGCTGGGCGCGATCGTGCGCGCGATGCGTGCGCGCCGCGGACGCCACTGGAAGCCGGGCGCGGCCGGGACTTGAGGGGAGAATGGCGTTGCGCGAGATCGTCGTCGCTACCGAGACCACGGGGCTTGATCCGCTCGCCGGGCACCGGCTGGTCGAACTCGCCTGCGTCGAGCTGGTCAACCACCTGCCGACCGGACGCAGCTTCCAGGCCTATCTGAACCCCAAGCGCGACATGCCGCCGGATGCCTTCGCGATCCACGGCCTGTCGGCCGAGTTCCTGGCCGACAAGCCGGAGTTCGCGGCGGTGGTGGCCGATTTCCTGGCCTTCATCGGCGACGATCCGCTGGTCATCCACAATGCCGAGTTCGACCTGAAATTCCTGAACTGGGAAATGACCGCGATCGGCGGCAAGGCGCTGCCCTACACGCGGGTGGTCGACACGCTGGCGATGGCCCGGCGGAAATTCCCCGGCGCGCAGGCCAGCCTGGATGCGCTGTGCAAGCGCTTCGCGATCGACAGCGCGCACCGCACCAAGCACGGCGCGCTGCTCGACGCCGAATTGCTGGCCCAGGTCTATATCGAGTTGATCGGCGGCCGCCAGGCGGGGTTCGAGCTGGCGGCAACGACGATGATCGCCGCGCGCCAGGCCCAAAGCCGCGCGGCCGAGCGCGCGGCGCGCCCGCCGCGGCCGCACGCGCCGACGCCGGACGAAATCGCGCTGCACCAGGCTTTCGTCGCGACCCTGACGGACCCGGTCTGGCTGAAATAGCCCGCCGGGCGGACGGTCAGGCGGTGCCGATCGGCGCCTGCGCCTGGCCCGCCTGGAGCTGGCGGCGATAGAGGTCGGCGAAATCGATCGGCTGGATCATCATCGGCGGCAGGCCGCCTTCGCGCGTCAGGCCGGCGATGATCGAGCGCGCGAAGGGGAACAGCAGGCGCGGGCATTCGATCAACAGCAGCGGGCGCAATATGTCCTGCGGCACGCCCTGCACCGTGAAGATGCCGGCATAGATCAGCTCGACGATGAACAGCGCGTCCTCGCCCAGCTTGGCCTCGGCGTTCAAGGTCAGCGTGACCTCGTAGACGTCGCCGCCCAATTGCTGGGCCTGGACGTTGACGTTGACCTGGACCTGCGGCTGCTCGTTCAGGCGGCGCAGGATCTGCGGCGCGTTCGGCAGCTCGAACGACATGTCCTTGATGTACTGCGCGTTCACCACCAGGGGCATCTGGGCGGGCTGGCTGCCGGCGGGGCCGCCCGCGGCGCCGCCGGCCGGGGGAACGGGCGAAGTGGGGCCGGCGGCGCTGCCGCCGTTCCCGCCCAGGGGGTTGTCGGTCATGAAGTTCGGGTCCGCGGTTGATTTCGGGCGCCCGCGCGCGGGGCGGCGGGCGGCCGATGGGCTAACACGGATCGCTTCCCGGCTCAACCCGAAGGCGGCTTGGCCGGCTCGGGCAGGGGGGTCGTGGCGGGGTCGTAGCGCAGCCAGTTGGCGTTCTTGACCTGCAGGCCGGTCAGGCCACGGATGAAGCCCCAATGGGTCACCACCAGCAATTCGTGGCGCGTCGCATCCTCGAGCGCGCGCTGGCGGAACCGCGCGCAGCGCCGGAGAAGCGCGGTCTCGTGCTCCTCCAGGCTCGGCCACCACTGCTCGTCCAGGTGGTCGAGCGCGATCGCGGGCCAGCGCGGCGCCAGGTGGCTGCGCGGCGTGCCGACGTCGCAGGCAAAGGCCGCGCGCTCGCCCACCACCGGATCGACCGCGACGCCGAGGCCCAGCTGGCCGGCGATGATCGCCGCGGTTTCCAAGGCGCGGGTATAGGGGCTGGCCAGGATGCGCCGGATCCCCTGGCCGGCCAGGGCCTGCCCGGTTTCCTCGGCCTGGCGGCGGCCCTCCTCGGTAAGCTTCGGATCGCGGATGCCGGGATCCCGGCGGGTGACGCTGTAGACGACGTTGAACTCGGACTGGCCGTGGCGCAGCAGGATCATCGCGTGACGTCGTCTCCCCGGCCGGGGCGCGGCGGCGACAGGACGCGGCCCTCGACGATCTCGACATAGTCGCCCTCGACCACGGTGGCCCCGCTCTGGTGGGTCCAGACCCGGACATTGGGCGCGGCCTGCAGCCGGCGCCACAGGATCGAGCCCATCCACTGGCGCAAGGGGCGGAGCAGGAGGCACAGCGCCACGATATCGGACAGGAAGCCGGGCAGGGCCAACAGCACGCCAGCCAGCGCCACGCAGGCGGCATCGAACACCGCGCCGGCCGGGCTTTCGCCGCGCGCCAGGCTGGCCTCGGCCCGGCGCAGCGCATCCAGCCCCAGGACCCGGACCAGCATCAGCCCGCCGACCAGCGAAAGCGCCAGAAGCGCCAGGGTGGCGAGCACGCCGATCGCCTTCCCGACCGCGATGAAGGTCGCGATTTCGGCGAAAACGACAAGAATGAACAAGGCCAAAAGCGGCATAGGCTTGCTCTTTCGGGGGCTTGGCCTTACATAAAGTCGGAGTGCCGGCCCGGCTCCGCAAGGGGTGCGAAGGAAACCGCCGGCCTGCAGGGACAGTTGATCGCCCCGGGGACGATGTAACGCAACCCTGACGACCGGTCCAGCGGGGCGCAGCCCTGGCCGGACCGGGGATCAGGACTTTCGGCCCGCCGCCGCTGGCGGTGGCGCAAATCCCGGCGGAGACTGACGCGCATGGACTTCCAGTTCATCGATATCGTGTTCTTCGCCATGGTCGCGCTGTTCCTGGTGCTGCGCCTACGCGCCGTCCTCGGCAAGCGCACCGGAACCGAGCGGCGCCATCCCGATCCCTATGCCGGCGCGCAGCCGCTGCCCGGCCGCAAGGACGGCGACAACGTCGTCGCGCTGCCCGAGCGCGGCGGCGAGCGTCCCGAGCTGTCCGCACCCGATCCGCTGGCAACCGGGCTGGCCGAGATCCGCGCCGCCGACCGCGGCTTCAACGAGCAGCAATTCGCCGCCGGCGCCCGCGCGGCGTTCGAGATGATCCTGGGCGCATACGCGGCCGGCGACACCAAGGCGCTGCGGCCGCTGCTGAACGACGAGGTCCACGGCAACTTCGCGCGCGAGATCGACCGCCGCCGCCAGGCCGGCGAGAAGCTGGACAACCAGATCGTGCGGATGCGCGCCGCCGACATCGTCGAGGCGCGCATGGACGGCCGGAACGCGCTGGTCACGGTCAAGTTCACGACCGACCAGATCAACGTGCTGCGCGGGCCGCAGGGCGCGCCGCTGGAAGGCCAGTCGACCGCGCCGCACGAGGTGATCGACCTGTGGACCTTCGCGCGCGACACGCGCTCCGGCGACCCCAACTGGCTGCTGGTCGCCACCGGCAGCGCGCATTGACGGGCCGAACGCCCTGAGCGGGCGCGCGGCACGGCCCCGGCACAAGCGGCGGGATCTCGTCCGCCCGGCGGCGATCTGGTCCGCCGCGATCGCGCTGACGGCATTGATCGCGTTCGCCGCGGGCTTCGTCGTCGCGCGCCAGGCACCCCGCCTGCTCGCTGGCATCGCCCCGCCATCCACCGCGATCCCCGTCGCGCCGCCCGCGGCCGTGCCGCCCCCGGCCGCGCCGCCGCCGCCGGCCGAGACCGCGCCGCCGGTCAAGCCGGGCGAGCGCCTGGCGCTGACGCCGGCCGGGTTCGGCGACCTCGCCGGTTGGGGCGAGGACGATTTCGTCCCCGCGCTCGGCGCCTTCGCCCGTTCCTGCGCGAAGATCGACGCCCTGGCGCCCGAACGCCCGCTGGTCGCGGGCGAGCCGCGGTTCGGCACCGCCGGCCAGTGGCGCGCGATCTGCGAGGCGCTGCCCGCCAAGCCCGACAAGGCCAGCGCGCGCGGCTTCGTCGAGCGCTGGTTCCAGCCCTTCCGCGCCGCCAACAACGACGCGCCGCAGGGCCTGTTCACCGGCTACTACGAGGCCGAGCTGAAAGGCGCGCGCCAGCCCGGCGGGCGCTACAGCGTGCCGCTCTACAAGACGCCGGCCGACCTGGTGCAGGTCGATCTCGGCCAGTTCGCGGACGAGATGAAGGGACGCTCCATCGCCGGGCGGCTGGATAGCGGACGACTGAAACCCTATCCCGACCGCGCGGCGATCGAATCCGGGCTGCTGAAGGACAAGGGGCTCGAGCTGCTGTGGGTCGACGATCCGGTGGACGCGTTCTTCCTGCAGGTCCAGGGCGCCGGGCGCGTGGTGCTGCCCGACGGCGGCGCGGTGCGCGTGGGCTACGCCGCGCATAACGGCCACGGCTTCATCGCCATCGGCAAGCTGCTGGTCGACAGCGGCAAGATGCAGCGCGAGCGCGTGTCGATGCAGGGGGTGCGCGACTGGCTGCGCGCCAATCCCGACGAGGCGCGCGCGCTGATGCAGAAGAACCCGCGCTTCATCTTCTTCCGCGAGGTGACGGGCGAGGCCGCCGACGGGCCGCTGGGCGCGCAAGGCGTGCCGCTGACCGCTGGCCGCAGCCTGGCGGTAGACCGCCGCTACGTGCCGCTGGGCGTGCCGCTGTGGCTCGACACCACCATGCCCGGCGCCACCGACAAGAAGCTCCGCCGCCTGATGGTGGCCCAGGACACCGGCGGCGCCATCACCGGCCCGGTGCGCGGCGATTTCTACTGGGGCACGGGCGAAGCCGCGCTGGCCGAGGCGGGCCGGATGCGCAGCCAGGGCGGATATTTTCTGCTACTGCCGAAAGGCGACGCTAAACCATAGATTTTATTGGATAAAATTTCCGGGGCGCTGCTGCCGGCCGACACGCCGGGGGACGACGCGCCGCGCTTCGCCGCTGTGATGCCCTCGACCAGCAGCACCGCAATGGCGGAGCGGATCATGTCGCGGCTCGAGCGGGAAAGCGTCACCGATCCCAATGCCGACGCCGCACCGCCGCAAATCGGCCGGGCTCTTCTGGCAAGAGACATCGACAATGTGGAGCGCGATCTTCCGGTCAGGAATCGTGGCCCGTTGCCGCCGGGCAAATAGAATGTCGCGCAGCAGGATCATCAAACGCTCACCTTGCTGGATGACATTGTCGGTACGCTTGGCAGTGCCATACCGGAAAAATGGGGGACATGGCCAGGCGGGTCAATCGCGTGGGGCGGCCACCGCGTCAGGATCAAGCCCGAGGCAGCAACGGAAACCTATGGCAGGACGGGCTTCTCGATCCATGGCGGCGCGGTTCCCGGTTCGGCGGGCTGCATTGATCTCACGCGTAGCATCGATCCGTTCGTCAAGATGTTTCGAGACTATGGCAAGGACCTGAAACTCTATGTCGACTATGGCCGCGAGTAAGATCGGGGTGGTGAGTTGGATATTGACGGCGTGGTTGGCGCTGCTGGTCCTTCTCGAAACCGTCGCTCTGCTCGACTATGCGTGGCAAGCCCAAGAGTACCCTTTTCCTCTCGAGGGATATGAATGGGCCTATAAGGGGCACATGAACTACCTCCTGACGCTTCTCGGAAGCATGTGCCTTGCCATCTTGGGTCTGACGCTCTGCGCGCGTACGCGCAAATCGGGCAATTGGGTTTACCTCGCAATATGCGGCGTTGCCATTGCCTTCGACGTGCTGACGCCCGACTGGTGCGATCAACAACAGTGGATTCATTTCCCGAAATCGGCCTGCTAGGAGCTTCTCCGCCCCCCTTGCCATCCCTTTTCCGCCCCGCCATCTTGCGCGGCGGGAGGGGTTCTTGGACAACGCGAAAAAACGGCCGCGCGTCGGGCTGTTCGTCACCTGCCTGGTCGACCTGGTCCGGCCCACGATCGGCTTCGCCGCGGTGAAGCTGCTGGAGGACGCGGGCTGCATCGTGGAAGTACCGGCGGCGCAGGTCTGCTGCGGCCAGCCGGCCTACAATTCGGGCGACCGCGCCGACGCCAAGGCGGTCGCGCGCGGCGTTATCGGCGCATTCGACGGCTTCGACTATGTGGTGGCGCCCTCCGGCTCCTGCGCCGGCATGATCCGCGCGCACTACCCGGAACTCTTCGCCGACGAGGCGGAGACCATGCCGCGCGTCCATCACCTGGCCAACCGCACCTATGAACTGGTGTCGTTCCTGGTCGATGTCATTGGCCTGACAACGTTCGCCGCGCGCTACGACGGCAAGATCACCTACCACGACAGCTGCTCTGGCCTGCGCGAGATGGGCGTGAAGGCGCAGCCCCGCGCACTGCTGGGCACGGTCGCGGGCCTGAGCATCAAGGAGCTGCCAGGCGCCGAGACGTGCTGCGGCTTCGGCGGCACGTTCTGCGTCAAGTATCCCGAGATCTCCAACCGCATGGTCGGCGACAAGGCCAAGGACGTGGCGCTGACCGGCGCCGACACGCTGCTGGCGGGCGATCTCGGCTGCCTGATGAACATGGCCGGCAAGTTCACGCGCGACGGCGTCGACGTGAAGGTGCGCCACGTGGCCGAGGTGCTGGCCGGCATGACGGGCGACGTGCCGCCGATCGGGCGGGCAAAAGAGCGTCGTCGATGAGCCTGGCGCTGTACCCCACCAGCAAGGCGTTCAAGGCCAACGCCAGCGCCGCGCTGAAAAACGAGACGCTGCAGCGCGCGATGGGCCATCTGGGCTTTGCCCAGAAGCGGCTGGAGGCGGTGGCGCGCCTCCCCGAGTTCGAGGCGCTGCGCGACCAGGCGCGCGACATCAAGAACCACACCCTCGCGCATCTCGACTTCTACCTCGAGCACTACGAGGAGAGGGTGCACGCGAGCGGCGGCGAGGTGCACTGGTGCCGCACGCCCGAGGAGGCGCGGCAAACCATCCTTTCGATCTGCCGCGCGGTGAACGCGCACACGATCACCAAGGGCAAGACCATGGTGGCGGAGGAAATCGCGCTGAACCCGTTCCTGGAGGCGAACGGCATAGCGCCCGTCGAGACCGACCTGGGCGAGTACATCATCCAGCTCCGCGACGAGCCGCCCAGCCACATCATCGCGCCGGCCATCCACGTCACCAAGGAGCAGGTGGCCGACACGTTCCTGGAAAACCACGCGGCCTACGGCAAGACGCGGCTGCTGACCGAGCCGCGCGAGATGCTGGAGGAGGCGCGCGGCATCCTGCGCGAGAAATTCCTGCACGCCGACGTGGGGCTGACCGGCGCCAATTTCCTGATCGCCGAGACGGGCTCGTCGATCATCGTCACCAACGAGGGCAACGGCGACCTGACGCAGCTTCTGCCGCGCGTCCACATCGTGCTGGCGACTCCCGAGACGATGGTGCCGACGCTCGAGGACGCGTCGACCATCCTGCGCCTGCTGGCGCGCTCCGCCACCGGCCAGGAGTTCTCGGTCTACACCACCGTTTCCACCGGGCCGAAGCGCCCCGAGGACCTGGACGGGCCCGAGCAGTACCACGTGGTGATCCTGGACAACGGACGCACCGCCATGCTGGGCACCGAGTTCCAGGACATGCTGCGCTGCATCCGCTGCTCGGCCTGCCTGAACCACTGCCCGGTCTACGGCGCGATCGGCGGCCATGCCTATGGCTGGGTCTATCCCGGGCCGATGGGATCGGTGCTGACCCCCGGGCTGATCGGCATCGACCAGGCCGGGGCCCTGCCCAACGCATCGACCTTCTGCGGGAAGTGCGAGAGCGTCTGCCCGATGAAGATCCCGCTGCCCGGCATGATGCGGCACTGGCGCGAGCGGGAATACGCGCAGCGCCTGTCGCCGCCCGTGGCGCGCCTCGGCCTGGCGGCCTGGGCCTTCGCGGCCAGGCGACCGGCGCTCTATCGTCTGCTCACGCGCTGGGCCGCGCGCGTGCTGGGGCTGTGGGGCCGGCGCCACGGCAACATGCACAACCTGCCGCTGGCCGGGGGCTGGACCGAGTTCCGCGATTTCCCCGCGCCCGAGGGCAAGACCTTCCATCAGCGCTGGGCCGAGCGGCGGAAGACATGACCCCCGAAAATCCACAAGGCGCGCGGGCGCAGATTCTCACCAGCATCCGGCTCGCGCTGGGGCGCGGCGCGGTTGACGCGGAAACGCAGCAGCAATTGCGCGCGCGCCTGTCGGGCCACCGGCGCAACCTGGTGCCGGCGCGCGGCCAGGTCACGGGACGGCAGAAAGTCGCGGACTTCGCGCGCATGGTCGAATTCTCGCTGGCCAGCCTCGCGCGCGTGCGCTCGGCCGACGACGTGCCGGCGGCGGTCGCCGAATACCTGAAGCAGCAAAACCTGCCGGCCGAAATCCGCATGGCGCCGGACAAGCGGCTCGACGCGATTCCATGGGACAAGACGCCGCTCTTGAAGATCGCGCGCGGAAAACCCGAGCCGAAGGACGAGGTGGGGCTGAGCGGCGCCTTCGCCGGCATCGCCGAGACCGGCACCTTGATGCTGGTGAGCGGCCCCGACACGCCGTCCACCCTCAACTTCCTGCCCGAGACGCACGTGGTCGTGGTGCGCGCGTCCGAGCTGGTCGGCGGCTACGAGGACGCCTGGGCTGGGCTGCGCGCGGCGATGCCGGCCATGCCGCGCACCGTGAACCTCGTCACCGGCCCGTCGCGCAGCGGCGATATCGAGCAGACCCTGCAGCTCGGCGCGCACGGACCGCGCCGCCTGCATGTCGTGCTGATCGACGATGACCCGCAAGCCGGCCCGGCCTGAGAAAACCGCGGTGTCGAAATCGCCCGTCGCGCCACCCCTCGCGCCACCGGTCGCGCCCACGGGCGGCGACGCGCTGCTGTGGCGGCGCGTGGCCGAGACGGTGAAGCCGCTCAAGCGGCGGAAGGCAGCGCCGGTGTTCCCCCCGGCGGCGGCAGTGCCGCCCCCCACGCGCGAAACGCCGCACCGCGCGCGGCGGCCGATGCCGCGGCCGGTCGGGCCGCCGCCGCGCCCCGAGGGCCCACCGCCCGAATTGCGTGCCGGCCCGGCGGCGGGGGTGGACCGCTCGACCAACGACAAGCTCCGGCGCGGGCAATTGCCGATCGATGCCAAGCTCGACCTGCACGGCATGGACCGTGAGCGCGCGCACCGCGCGCTCGACCGTTTCCTGGAATCGTCGTCGGCGCAGGGCAGGCGCTGCGTGCTGGTGGTGACCGGCAAGAGCGGCGTCCTCAAGGCGGACGTGCCGCGCTGGCTCACCGAACAGCCCGCGCGTTCCAGGCTGATCGCCTTCGCCGCCGCCCAGCCCCGCCACGGCGGCGCGGGCGCGCTCTACGTTTTGCTGAAGAGACAGCGTGCCTCGGAGTAGCGATCCCCTTGCAGCACCGCGGCGCCCGTCCCCCCACCCTGACCCTCCCCCGCCATCGCGCGACGATGCCTGTCGTCGCGCTGGGGGGAGGGGAATACTTCTTCTCTGCCCCCTCCCCCTCGACGGGGGAGGGACGGGGCGGGGGTGGGAGCGCCGTGCAACAGGGGTGTCCACGGTGACTCCCTTCGGCGCCAGGCTGCGCGCGATGCGCGCGGAACGCGACATCAAGCTCAAGGACATGGCCGCGGCGCTGGACGTGACGCCGGCCTATCTCTCGGCGCTCGAGCATGGCCAGCGGGGCAAGCCCAGCCGCTATTTCGTGCGCCGGGTCTGCACCTTCTTCAACATCATCTGGGACGACGCCGAGGAGCTGCATCGCCTGGCCCAGCTCTCGCACCCCCGCGTGGTGGTGGACACATCAGGCCTCGACCCGCAACGCACCGAGCTCGCCAACCTGCTGGCGCGCGACATCGCCAAGCTGCCGGACGAGGCGGTGGCGGCGATGCTGGCGAGGGTGAAAGGGGGCGGGAAGGGGTAAGCATCAAGACATCAGAATCTTGACATCAAGACATCAAACAACTACCCTAGTTGCATGAGGACGACACTCACGATCGACGATGATGTCGCCGCCGCGCTGGAACGCCTGCGAAAGAGCCGGGACGACAGCATGAAGGACTTGGTCAACGAAGCCCTGCGGCGCGGCATCAAGGACATGACCGCGCGGCCGAAGCGTCGCAAGCCCTATGAGACCCGCTCGGTGTCCCTCGGCCGCCCGAAGCTTCCAAACATCGACAATATCGCTGAGGTTCTTGCGTGGGCCGAGGGCGAGTCGTTCAGGTGATCATCGTCGACTCCAATATTCTCATCTACGCCTATACAGATTCGTTTTCCCAGCACGCGGCGGCCAGAGCGTGGCTCAACCGTCATCTTAACGGCCCACCGCGGCTAGGATTGCCGTGGACCAGTTTGCTCGCTTTCCTTCGCGTTTCGACAAACCGGCGCTTGTTCGAACGTGCCGCGCCCATAGCTGAAGCGTGGCAACAAGTGCGCGAATGGTTGGACTGTGAGCCAGTTTGGGTTCCGGAACCAGGCGAACGACACGCTGAGATACTCGGCGCTCTGCTATTGAACGCGAGCGTGGAAGGGAACCTTGTGCCGGACGCACACCTTGCTGCCCTTGCCATCGAGCACGGGCTGACGCTTTGTTCGGCCGATCGCGACTTCGCGCGTTTTCCCGGGCTGCGCTGGGACAATCCCCTCGCGGCGTAGGCGCCGCCGGCCCGCTACAAAATAAACCGGCTCAGATCCGCGTTCTTCGCCAGGGGCGCTACGCGGTCCTGCACCAGGGCGGCGTCGATCTTCACCACCGCGCGCGGCGTGTCGGTGGCGGTGAAGCTGATCTCCTCCAAGAGGCGCTCCATCACCGTGTGCAGGCGGCGCGCGCCGATGTTCTCGACGCTGGAATTGATCTGGGTGGCGAGCTCGGCGATCGCCTCGATGCCGTCGGGCTGGAAGTCCAGCTCCACGTCCTCGGTCTTGAGCAGTGCTTTGTACTGCTTGATCAGGCTGGCCTCGGGCTCGGTCAGGATGCGCTTGAAGTCGTCCTTCTTCAGCGCCTGCAATTCCACGCGGATCGGCAGCCGGCCCTGCAGCTCGGGCAACAGGTCGCTGGGCTTGGCCAGGTGGAACGCGCCGGACGCGATGAACAGGATGTGGTCGGTCTTGACCGTGCCGTGCTTGGTGGGCACCGACGTGCCCTCGATCAGCGGCAAGAGGTCGCGCTGCACCCCCTCGCGGCTGACATCCGCGCCCATGCGCTCGGACCGCGCGCAGATCTTGTCGATCTCGTCGATGAAGACGATGCCGTTCTGCTCCACCGCGCTGCGCGCCTCGGCCGTCACCTTCTCCTGGTCCAGCAGCTTGTCGCTCTCCTCCTGGATCAGCACCTGGTAGCTCTCGGCGACGGTCATGCGCCTGGGCTTGGTGCGCTGGCCGCCCAGCGCCTTGCCCAGCATCTCGTTCAGGTTGATCA
>JADZDN010000146.1 GCA_020851015.1 Alphaproteobacteria bacterium
ACATGCGGGCGCGCGGCTACGGGCGGATCGTCACGGTGGCGTCGATCGCCGGCAAGGAAGGCAACGGCAACATCGCCGCCTACTCCGCCTCGAAGGCCGGCGTGATCGGCCTGTGCAAGTCGATGGCGAAGGACCTGCTGGGCAGCGGCGTGATGGTCAACGCCATCGCACCGGTCATGACCGAGACCGACCTGTTCAAGGAAATGACGCAGGAGCACATCGACTATTGCCGCGGCCTGATCCCGATGGGGCGTTTTCCCAAGATCGAGGAGTTGGCCGCCATGGTCACGTGGATCGCCAGCCCCGAATGCAGCTTCACCACCGGCGCGGTGTTCGACCTGTCGGGCGGACGCGCCACCTACTAGCACGAGGCCGACATGCCCGACCTGAAACGCCTGTCGATCCATCAGGCCACGGTGATGCAGCAATGGAACCTGCGCCAGGCGATCGAGGGCACGGCTCGCGCGGGCTTGAGCGGGTTCAGCGTTTGGCGCGACAAGCTGACCGAGCTGGGCACCACGGAGGCCGCCAAGGTGCTGGATGGCGCCGGCGTTGCCGCCACGGGCTTGAGCTTCGCCGGCCTCATCACCTCGGCCGACAAGGCCGAGGCCGCCAAGGCGCTGGACGAGGCGCGGCGCGTCTTCGACGAGGCGGCGGCGATCAAGGCGCCGTCGGTCGTGTTCGTCGCGGGCGGCGTCGACCCGCGCGACAAGGACATCAAGGCGGCCCGCGCCCGCGCGGTCGAGGGCCTGGCCAAGCTGGTGCCGCATGCCCGCGCGGTCGGGGTGAAGATCGCGCTGGAGCCGTTGCATCCGATGATCTGCGCCCATCGCTCTGTCCTCAGCACCATCAAGCTCGCCAACGAATGGTGCGACGCGGTGGCGGCCGAGGACGTGGTGGGCATCGCCGTCGACACTTATGCGCTGTGGTGGGATCCCGAGCTGGAGCAGGGCATCCAGCGCGCCGGCAAGCGTATCCTGGCGTTCCATCTCAGCGACTGGCTGGTGGATACCCAGGACCTGCGCCTGGACCGCGGCATGATGGGCGACGGGGTGATCGACCTGAAGGGCTTCCGCCGGATGGTCGAGAGGGCGGGTTACGCGGGGTGGGACGAGGTGGAAATCTTCTCCGCACGCAACTGGTGGAACCGCGACCCCGACGAGGTGGTGCGCGTGGTCAAGGAGCGCTACGGGACGGCTACGTGACGCGAGGGGAAGCCGTGGGAACGAGTGACAAGATCGAGCGACTGGCGCAGGCCCTGGCGAAATGCTGGCGCGACGGCGGCACCATCGACCTGCCCGCCCAGCGCGAGGCGCCCGCCACACGCGCCGAGGCCTACGCGGTGCAGGACCAGATCGCCGCGCTGCTGCGCGAGAAGGCGGTGGGCTGGAAGGTGGGCGCGGCGATCGAGGCGGTGCAGCGCTTCGAAGGTCATGACGGGCCGATCCCCGGCCGGCTGTTCGCCTCGCGCCTCTATCACAGCCCCGCGACGATCCCGGGCCAGCGCTTCGGCACCGGGCACAAGGTGGAATGCGAGTTCGGCTTCCGCGTCACGCGCGACCTGCCCGCCACGGGGCCGAAGCAGACGCGCCAGTCGATCCTGGAAGCGCTGGTCTTCCATCCCGCGATCGAGGTCGCCGGCAGCCGCTACAATCCCGGTACGGGCGGACGCGCCCAGCGCACCTTCGACACGATCGCCGACAATGGCGGCGGCGGCGCCTTCGTGTTCGGACCGGCGATCAAGGATTGGAAGGGGATCGACTTCGACCGCCTGCCGATCGAGCCGCGCATCGACGGCGGCGCGCCGATCCAGGTCTACAGCGGCGAGATGCGGCGCGACCCGGCGGTCATCACGGCCGAGCTGGTCAACGACCTGGCGGCGCGCGGCGTCGGGTTGAAGGCAGGCGATTATGTGTCGACCGGCTCGCTCAGCCTGCCTACGCCGATCGCCGCCGGCCAGCATTTCGTCGCGCGATTTGGCGACCTGGCTGTGCTCGAGGTCAGGCTTTCGCCTTGACGGTGACGCCCAGGATCCCGGCCGGCCGCACCATCAGCACGACGATCAGCAGGATGAAGGCATAGATGTCCTTGTAGCTGCCGCTGAGGTAGCCGGCGCCGAGGCTTTCCGTGATGCCGACCAGAAGCCCGCCCAGCACCGCCCCCGGCAGGTTGCCGAAGCCGCCCACCACCGCCGCGGCGAAGGCCTTGATCAGGATGCCGATCCCCATCAGGACCTGGACGTAGTTGATCGGGCCCACCAGCACGCCCGCCGCCGCGGCCAGCGCGCACCCGATGCCGAACAGGACCGAGATCATCAGCGGCACGTTGATGCCCATCAGTTAGGCGATCTCCTTGTTCGCGGCCACCGCGCGCACCGCGAGGCCAAGCCGCGTATGCTTCAGGAACAGGTGCAAGGCCGCCATCAGGACCAGCGCCACGCCCACGATCCAGACATAGGAGCGGGGCAGGACCAGCGCGTCGGTGAGTTCCAGCGGCATGCCGAAGGAGACCGGGAAGGGCAGCGGCTTGGCGCCCCAGATTAGGTAGGCAACATTCTGCAGCACGATCGACATGCCGAAACCGCAGATGATCATGCCCATGCCGGCGACGGTGTAGCCGCCGCCCGCCCGGGTCAGCCGGCGGTAGAAGACCCGCTCGATCGCGACGCCGACCAGCCCGGTCAGGATCATCGAGGCGACCAGCAGCAGCGGGTAGCTCATGCCGGTGTACTTGAACAGCATCACGCCAATGAAGGCGCCGATCATATAGATCTCGCCATGCGCGAAGTGGACGATGTCGAGGCCGGAATAGATGAACGAGATGCCGAGCGCGACCAGCGCGTAGACCATCCCGATCGACAGGCCGACGATGAGGAGGTCGAGGAAATACTGCATCGCCGCGCCCCGCCTATTGCCGCAGGTTCATGGCCGCATCGCGATCGGCAACGGTGCCGCCCAGGTAGGACAGCCGCACGTTGTCGTCGCCGATCAGCCGGTCGGCCGGGCCTTCGATATGCACCACGCCGTCGCGGATCACGTAGCCGTATTCCGCCAAGAGCAGCGCCATGCGCACGTTCTGCTCGACCAGCAGCAGAGTCATGCCCTCGCGGCAGATGCGGGCGATGATGCGGAAGATGTCCAGCACCACCTGGGGCGCCAGGGCTGCGCTGGGCTCGTCCAGCAGCATCATCTTGGGCTCGGACATCATGCCCCGGCCGATGCACAGCATCTGCAGCTGGCCGCCGGAGAGCGTGGCGGAATGCTGGCGCCGCTTGTCGGCCAGGATCGGGAAGTACGCGTAGACCCGCTCGAGCGTCCGCCGCACGCCGGCCCTATCCTTGCGCACATGGGCGCCCAGCCGAAGGTTTTCTTCGACCGTGAGCGCCGGATAGGCTTCCTTGCCCTGCGTCACCTGCACCAGGCCGCGCCGCACGATCAGGTCCGGCCGCATGCCGTCGATGCGCTCGCCATCGAAGGTGATCGACCCGCGCCAGGGCTTGATCAGGCCGG
Source organism: Alphaproteobacteria bacterium (assembly GCA_020851015.1). The sequence goes on from JADZDN010000146.1 coordinate 3,510, forward strand.
AAATGGCCTTGAGCAGGGTCGACTTTCCCGTGCCATTGCCGCCGAGCAGCGCCACCATCTGGCCCCGGCCCACCCCGAGCGACACGCCGTTAAGGATCTGGACGCTGCCGTAGCCGGCTTCCAGCTTGTCGATCTTCAGCATTCCCCCGCCCGACGCGCCTTTTGGCCGGCGCTTTGCATGGAAGCGGCCGCATGTCAGCGATAACAGGCGACTTGCCTAGCACCGCCCGGCCGGATATCAGGAATGGGAGATGACATCACGCCAAGCGTGAACAAGCAACCGTTTCCCCGAGACAAACGGGGAAGCCGCCAAGGGAGGAAATCATGGTCGCCTACGCCGTTCGTCTCTGTCTTGCCCTCGCGCTGGGCTTGACCTTCGGGCTTCGGCCGGGCATCGCCGACGCCCAGGGCACGATCCGCATCGGCATCACGCTGCGCATGCTGGTCGAGAACGGCTTCAAGTACGGCCAGATGGCCCAGGACGAGCTGCTGGCGGTCAACGCCGCGGGCGGCATCAACGGCCACAAGGTCGAAGTGGTCCTGCTGGACGACGAGTGCAAGCCCGACAAGGGGGTCGCCAACACCAACCGCTTCATCCACCAGAACAAGGTCCACCTGATCATGGGGTCGACCTGCAGCTCGGTGACCCTGCCGATGGTCGACATCGTGACCAAGGAAGAGATTCCGCTGATCATCCCGCATTCCACCAACACGACCATCACGCAGAAGGGCAGCGCCTGGATCTTCCGCACCTCGGTGGCCGAGCGCTTCTACGCGGCGGTGCATGCGAAGTACCTGGCGGAGAACGCCGGCAAGAAGGTCGCCTACCTGTTCACCAACGACGGCGCCGGCATCTCCTTCGTCCGCGACTACAAGAGCTACATGGCCGATACCTACAAGGTCGAGCCGCTCTACGAAGGCCAGATGCAGGAGACCGACCTCGACTTCCGCCCGCACCTCCTGAAGATCAAGTCGCTCAATCCCGACGTGCTGGCGATCGGCGGCCAGATCGACGCGATCGCCCGCATCTCGCAGCAGTCCTATGAGGTGGGCATCCCGTCGAAGGTGCGCCGCGTCTCGGCCTCCGCCGCCTCGAACGCGCCGGTGCCGGAATTGGCGGGCGACGCCGTGAAGGGGCTTATCTTCGCCGCCGCCTTCTCCTGCACCGACGAGCGCCCCATCGCGAAGGAATTCGTGAAAATGGTCCAGGAGAAGTACAAGGTCCGCTGCCCGGACCACGACTTCTCGCAGGCCTATGAGACGGCGCAGCTGGTCAAGCTGGCGCTGAGCCGCGCCAAGCTGACCCTGAGCGACGCCGCGCTGGCCGATGATCGCAAGGCGATCCGCGATGCGTTCACGACGATCAAGGACTACCAGGGTCTGGCCTCGGGCCCGATCAACTTCTGCGCCGATCCGACCCCGCAGTGCCGCGACGGGAACCGCACGGGAATCCTCGTCGAGTACACCAAGGGCGGCAAGGACTACGAGATGCGCGTGCTGGCCCGCGTCGGCTTCGAAGCCGATTTCGGCCTGAAGAAGTAGCGCGCCGAACTGCCGCAGCCGGCCGGACGCGCTTCCGGCCGGCGAGGCGGCCCGCAGCGACCGAGACGCCCTGGCGATGGAAGATGCAAGCATTTCGGCCGGCGATGCGGTGCGGCGCGACCTCGGGGCGCGGCCGCTGTGGTCGCGCCTGCACCTGCCCTGGCTGGCGGGCGCGCTGTTCCTGGTGCTGCTGCCCTGGGCCACGCGCAACGCGTACCACCACTACATTCTCAATCTCATCCTGATCAACGTGATCCTGGCCGTCGGCCTGAACATCGTGAAGGGCTTCGCCGGCCAGGTGACGGTCGGCCACTACGCGATGGCCGCGATCGGCGCTTACGCCTCGGCCGTGTTTTCGGCGAAATTCGGCGTTCCGTTCTGGCTGGCGCTGCCCGCCGCGACGCTGTTCACCGGGCTGGTCGGCGCCATCGTGGGCGTGCCGGCTTTCAGGCTGGAAGGCGCCTACCTGGCATTGGCGACGCTGGGCCTCGCGGAATCGGTGCGCATCGCGATCGGCGTGACCGACTATCTCGGCGCCGCCGTCGGTTTCAGCGACATTCCGCCACCCGTGTTCTTCGGCCGCCCAGTCGTCGACCACATCGCCTACTACTACATCGTGATGCCGCTGGCGCTGGCCGGCATCTATTTCTCGTTCTGCATCCTGCGCTCGGACATCGGCCGGTCGTTCAAGGCGCTGCGCGAGGATTCGCTCGCCGCCGCGGCCTGCGGCATCAACGTACGCAAGTACAAGCTGCTCGCGTTCCTGATCAGCGCGCTCTATGCCGGCGGCGCGGGCAGCCTGCAGGCGCACATGGCCCCGGGCTTCCTGCATCCCAACAGCTACACCATCACCGAGATGGTAACCCTTCTCCTGATGGTGGTGATGGGCGGGCTCGGCCATATCTGGGGCGGCGTGATCGGCGCGGCGATCGTGACCGTGATCTACGACCTGACGCGCGACTACTATCAGTACCAGATGACGATCTTCGGCATGGTCATCGTGCTGACGGTGATGTTCATGCCGCGCGGCATCGGCGGGCTGATCGACGACTACCTAGCCAAGCGCCGCTTCGTCGCCATCCGCAGGGCAAAGGCCAATGCTGCTTGAGGTGACCGGGCTGTCCAAGCGGTTCGGCGGGCTCGTCGCCGTGTCCAACCTGGACCTGTCGATCCGCGAGGGCGAAATCCGCGGGATCATCGGGCCGAACGGATCGGGCAAGTCGACGCTGTTCAACCTGATCTCCGGGGTCTACCAGGCCGAGCCGGGCGGCCGCATCGTGTTCGCCGGCGAGGACATCACCGGCTATCCGTCGCACGAGATCGCCCGGCGGGGGATCGCGCGCACGTTCCAGCTCTTGCGCATCTTCACGCAGATGTCCGTGCTGGAGAACCTGCTGATCGGCTACCACCCGCATGTCCGCTACGGCAGCGCGGCGGCCACGCTGGGCAGCGCCGCGGTCTGGAGCGAGGAGCGCCGGCTGAAGGACGAGATGATGGAGCTGCTGGGCTTCATCGGCCTCACCGACTATGCCGAGATTCCCGCCGGCGAGCTGTCGATCGGCCAGCGCCGCCTGCTGACGCTGGGGCGCGCCATGGCGATGCGGCCGAAGCTCCTGATGCTCGACGAGCCCGCCGCCGGCCTGTCGCCCGTCAACGTCGACAAGCTGCTGAGCACGGTCCTGGCGCTGAAGGCGCGTTTCGGGCTTACCGTCGTCATCATCGAACACATCCTGAAGGTGGTGATGGAAAGCTGCGACACCGTCACCGTGCTGGAGCACGGCGAGAAGATCGCCGAGGGCGCGCCCGCCGCGATCAAGGACGACCACCGCGTGATCGAGGCCTATCTCGGCAAGGAGATGGGCGACGCCGAGGTGCGCGCCTTCCTGAAGGCCTCGTGAGGCCGCCCGTGGGCTTGCGCGATCCGGTGGTCGTGATCGTCGGCGGCGGCGCCATGGGCGGTCTGTTCGGCGGGCTGATGGCCGAGAAGGGCCTGCAAGTCACGTTGGTGGACGTCTGGCGCGAGCATATCGACGCCATCAAGTCCCAGGGCCTGCGCATCGTCGGGGTGGGCGGCGACCGCGCGATCAGGATCGGCGCCACGACCGACCCGTCGACCGTCACCGTGGCCGACGTCGTGCTGTTCCAGTGCAAGGCCTTCGCCAACCCGGCCGCCGCCGCCAGCGTGAAACACCTGTTCAAGGGCCAGACCGTCGCGGTCAGCTTCCAGAACGGCTTGGGCAACGAGGAAGCGCTGTCCACGGTGCTGGGTACATCGAACGTCATGGGCGGGCTGACCGCCCAGGCGGGCCGGGTCGAGGCGCCAGGGGTGGTGCGGAATTTCGGCGACCTGCCGACCTATATCGGCGAGATGAACGGCGGCCTGTCGGACCGCGCCACCACCATCGCCGATGCCTTCTCGCGCCATGGCCTCAACACCCACGCCAGCGCCGACATCAAGCGCGAGAAGTGGAAGAAGCTGCTGGGCAACGTGGGCCTCAGCGCGCTCTCCGGCGTCACCGACCTGCGCTCGATGGACATCATGGCGGTGCCGGAATTGCAGACCGTGGTGTTCCGCGCGGTCGACGAAGCGGCCGCGGTGGCGCGCGCCGTCGGCGTCGATCTGGACGCGCAGGAGGCCCGATCGGTCCTGATGACGCTGACGGTGTCCAAGGACGGCGGCACGGGGACGGCCAAGTCCTCCCTCAACGGAGACCTGATGAACAGGCGCCCGACCGAGGTCGACTTCATCTACGGCACCGTGGCGCGGCTGGGCCGCGAGCGCGGCGTGCCGACGCCCACGATCGACGCCCTGATCGGCATCGTGAAGGGGCTGGAGTCGAAATACCTGGGCGCGCCCCGGGGCTGACGATCGGACGGCGACGATGGACCTCCTGCTCAGCGATGAACAGCGCATGCTGGTCGAAACGGCGCGGCGCTTCGTCCATGCCGAATTGATCCCGCTGGAGGAGGAGGTCGAGCGGAAGCGCCAGCTCGACCCCGACAAGGCGCGGGCGATATTCCAGAAGTCGCGCGCCCTCGGCCTCTACGCGATGAACATCCCGGCGGAATACGGCGGCGGCGGCCTGTCGGCCGTCGATACCTGCCTGGTCGAGGAGCAGTTCGGCCACGCCACCGACATCCTGGTCCGCCGCGCCTTCGGCAATGTCTACGAGGTGCTGCTGGAGGGCACGCCGCAGCAGAAGGAGCGCTGGCTCAAGCCCGCCGTGTGGGGCGAGCGCACCTTCTCGGTCTGCTTCACCGAGCCCGGTGCCGGTTCCGACGCCGCCGGCATCAAGACTCGCGCCGCGCGCGACGGCCAGGGCTGGGTATTGGACGGCGGCAAGCACTTCATCAGCGACGGCCTCTACTCGGACTTCTTCGTCGTGTCGGCCGTGACCGACCCGGCGGCAGGCGCCAAGGGCATCTCGCTGTTCCTGGTCGACAAGGGCATGCCCGGCTTCACGATCGGCCGCGACCAGCCGATGATGGGCCTGGCCGGCACCAGCCATGTCGAGATGTTCTTCGACAACCTGCGCCTGGGGCCCGAGCACCTGCTGGGCCAGGAGGGCCAGGGGCTGAAGCTGGCGTTCGAGACGCTCGGCCGCATCCGCCTGGCCCATATCGGCGCGCGCGCCGTGGGCAAGGCGTCGCGGCTGCTCGGCATGATGACCGACCAGGCCCGCGAGCGGCGCCAGTTCGACCGGCCGATTGGCGAGTTCCAGATGGTTCAGCAGATGCTGGCGGACAGCGCGATCGAGATCCAGTCGGCGCGGCTTCTGGTGCTGCACGCCGCGGCCTTGATCGACGCCGGCCGCGATGCACGCGAGGCCATCTCGATGGTCAAGGTCTCGGCCGCCGAGACGCTGGGCCGCGTCGCAGACCGCGCGGTCCAGGTGTTCGGCGGATCGGGATACTGCAAGGATCTGCCGGTCGAGCGCCTCTACCGCGACGCGCGGATCTTCCGCATCTTCGACGGTACGTCCGAGATCCATCGCGGCGTCGTCGCGCGCGGCCTGATGAAGCATGGCGCCGCTCTGGTCGATCCGCCAGTGTAGGAAGCGATGACGAAGAGCAAGTTCATGTCCGCCGCGGATGCGGTGGCGCTGATCCGCGACGGCGACACGGTCGGGCTGATCGGCGGCGGCGGCGGGCTCGTGGAAGCATCCTGCCTGTTCGCCGCGGTCGAGAAGCGCTTCCTGTCCACCGGCCAGCCCCGCGACCTGTCGGTCATCCACGCGCTGGGCATCGGCGACCGCAAGACGCGCGGCATGAACTGCTTCGCGCACGAAGGCATGGTCAGGCGCGTGATCGGCGGGCACTGGGTGTGGTCGCCGCGCATGCAGGCGCTGGCCCGCGACGAGAAGATCGAGG
>JADZDN010000147.1 GCA_020851015.1 Alphaproteobacteria bacterium
GATGAAGCAGCGCGGCGCCTACATGGTCGCCAACCTGGTCGCCTACTACGCGATGAAGGAGCGCGCCAAGGAGTTCGGCATGTCGGCCGACATGCTGGCCAAGAACGACCTGGTGATCGACGGCGGCTTGAAGTCGCTGGAGATCTGCAAGCGTGCGGGCGTGAAGGTGGGCTACGGCAGCGACCTTCTGGGCCAGCTCCAGGTCGACCAGAGCCGCGAGTTCACGCTGCGGCGCGAGGTGCTGTCGCCGATCGAGATCCTGCGCCAGGCGACGCTGATCGGCGCCGAGATCGTGCGCATGGAAGGCAAGCTCGGCATGGTCAAGCCCGGCGCCTTCGCCGATCTCCTGGTGGTCGACGGCGACCCGATCAAGAAGCTGGAGCTTCTGACCGGCCAGGGCGAGCACCTGTCGGCGATCATGAAGGCCGGCAAGTTCCACAAGAACCGTCTGGCGGCCTGAGGCGGGGCGCCGGGTGCGGATGCGGGCGGCATGACGGACGCGGCGCTCACGGCGACGCCGCCCGTCGGACGCGCCGCGGACCGTCGCTGGATCATGCGCGCCGCGCTCAACGCCGTCGCCGGCCTGGGCTATTTCGTGATCGTCGCGCCGATCCTGTTCGTCATCTGGCTCAGCGTGTTCAAGAACGAGATCGTGTCCTTCCCGCCCGAAGGCTACACGCTGCGCTGGTTCGCCCATATCCTCGACCAGAACAATTTCGTCGACGGCTTCGCGACCAGCCTGCAGGTCGGCGTGGTGGCGATGCTGGGCGGGCTGCTGCTGGGCGTCCCGGCCAGCCTGGTGCTGGCGCGCCGGCGTTTCTTCGGGCGCGAGGCGGTGAACACGCTGCTGCTGCTGCCGCTGGTGGTGCCGGGCGTGGTGGCCGGCACAGCGATCTACGTCTACCAGATCGAGGTCGAGATCCTGACCGAATGGCCGCTGCTGGGCTCGGTGTTCGGGCTGATCGCCGCGCACATCCTGATCACGATCCCCTGGACGGTGCGGCTGGTCAGCGCCAGCCTGGTGGGCTTCGACCGCTCGATCGAGGAGGCCGCGCTCAACCTGGGCGCCACGCCGCTGGTGGCGTTCTTCCGCGTCACCTTGCCGGCGATCCGCCCGGGCATCGTGGCGGCCGGGCTGTTCAGCTTCATCATCTCCTTCGGCAACCTCGAGATGACGCTGTTCCTGATCGCGCCGGGCCGCACGACCCTGCCGATCGCGATCCTGCAATACCTGCAATGGCGGATCGACCCCACCATCGCCGCCGTGTCGGTGTTGCAGATCGTCCTGATCGGCGCCGGCATGCTGCTGACCGACCGCTACGTCAAGCTGACGCGGGTGCTGTAGGCGATGGCGCGGCTCGAGCTCACGCGCGTCGGCAAGACCTACGGCGATTTCCACGCCGTCCGCGACGTCTCGCTCGACATCGCGCAGGGCGAACTGGTGGTGCTGCTCGGCCCGTCGGGCTGCGGCAAGACCACGACCTTGCGCATGATCGCCGGCTTCATCGATCCGACCGCGGGGGCCATCCGGCTCGGCGGACGCGACATCACCCACCTGCCGCCGTGGCGGCGCAACACGGGCCTGGTGTTCCAGAGCTACGCGCTGTTCCCGCATCTGAGCGTCGCGGAGAACGTGGCCTTCGGGCTGGAGATGCGCAAGGTCGGCAAGGCCGCCATCGGCCCCAAGGTCGAGGCCGCGCTGCGGCTGGTGCGGCTGGACGGGCTGGCCGGGCGCCTGCCGCGCCAGCTCTCGGGCGGGCAGCAGCAGCGCGTGGCGCTGGCGCGCGCGCTGGTGATCGAGCCCGACGTGCTGCTGCTCGACGAGCCGCTGTCGAACCTCGACGCCAAGCTGCGCCAGGAGGTGCGCGTGGAGATCCGCGAATTGCAGCGCAAGCTGGGATTGACCACGGTGATGGTCACGCACGACCAGGAAGAGGCGCTGACCATGGCCGACCGGCTGGTGGTGATGGCCAACGGCCAGGTGCAGCAGGTGGGCGACCAGCGCGCGCTCTACGAACGTCCGGCCAACCAGTTCGTGGCCGGCTTCGTCGGCCGCAGCAACTTCGTCAGCGGCCGCGTGCAGGCGCCCGGGCTGTTCCGCAGCGCCAGCGGGCTCGACCTGCGCTGCCCGGCCGACGCGCCGGCGGGCGGGCGCGTGCTGACGCTCCGGCCCGAGCGGCTGGCGCTGGCGGCCGCGCCGGTTGCCGGCGCCGAGAACTGCCTTGCCGGCACGGTCGAGTTCGTCTCGTATCTCGGCGGGGTCATGGAATACCATGTGCGGCTGACGCCCGCGGACCGGCTTCTGGTCCAGGCCGCCAACCAGATCGGCGGGGCGGGCTTCTCCGTCGGCGATCGCGTCCATCTGCACTGGCCGGCCACCGCCGGGCTGGTGCTCGCGGACGAAGCCGCCGCTGCGAACCAAGCAGTCATCCAATCGTAGCGCTCGAACAAGGGGAGAGAAGAGCATGGCTGTTTCACGTCGTGGTTTGATGGCAGGCGGTGCGATCGCGGTGGTCGGTGCCGGCGCTGCGGGTTGGTACTTTTTGCGGCCACAAGCTCCGGTCGTGGGCGGCAAGGTCACCATCGGCACCTGGGGCGGCGACTATTCCAAGCTGCTCAGCAAGAACATCGACATGCCGCTGGTCGTGCCCAAGGGAATCGAATGCGTGCACGACATCGGCGGCGACAGCGAGCGGCGCGCCAAGATGCGGGCCGAGGCGCGCCTGCCGCGCGGCACCAGCGATCTGCAGGGGCTCAGCGCCGCGCAGATGTACGAGATGAACGAGGCCGGCCTGGCGCTGCCGATCGACTACGCCAAGGTGCCCAATTCGAAGAACCTGCTGCCGCAGATGAAGTATCCCTACGGCATCGGGCACATCTATTCGGGCAAGGTGATCCTCTACAACCCGAAGATGATCGCGACGCCGCCCACCAGCTTCGCCGACACGCTCGACCCCAAGCACGGAGCCAAGCTCGGCATCATCGACATCCAGTACCAGTTCACGATGATGGCGGCGGGCCTGGCCTCGGGCGGCAGCATGACCAACTACGATCCGGGCAAGGATCGCCTGCTCGCCTGCAAGAAGGCCGGCGCCAAGGTCTACCCGACCAACGAGGCGCTCGCCGCCGCGCTGAAGACCGAGGAAGTCGGCATCGCCATCATGTGGAAGGCGCGCGCCGTGCAGTGGCAGAACGCCGGCATCGCGGTCGAGACCGTGGCGCCGAAGGAAGGCGTGCCGATGTACGTCTCGGGCTTCATCATCCCCAAGAACGCGCCCAACAAGGACGGCGCCCATGCCTGGCTCAACGCCATGCTCGAGCCCCCCGCGCAGGAAGCCTTCGCGGTCGACATGGGTTACAACGCGACCGTGACCAACGCCAAGGTGCCGGCCGACACGCAGAAGCGCATCGGCTTCACCGCCGAGGAGCAGAAGCGCCTGGTCGACCTCGACTACGGCTACCTGGCGCAGAACGACTCGGCCCTGAAGGAATGGTGGGACAAGAGCTTCAAGGGCTGATGGGCGCTTTCCCGGCGCATGCATTTTCCACCCCCTCCCCCTCGACGGGGGAGGGGCGGGGTGGGGGTGAAGCCGGTTCACGCGGTCGAGGCGCGGCGTGACCGCGGCCATCGCGCCGGAAAAAGCCGCGCATGAGCGTGGCCTGACTGCCGCCGGCCTTCTGTTGCCGGCGAGCCTGGTGGTGGTCGCCGGTCTCTTGGTGCCGCTCGGCATTCTTCTGCGCTACAGCTTCAACCAGTTCCTGCCGGTCAAGGGCCTGGTGCCCGATTCGGTGACGGTGGAGAACTACGTCAAGTTCTTCACCGACCCTTTCTATCTCGGCATCCTGTGGCGGACGTTCCGGGTCGCCGCCTTCTGCACCGCGATCTGCCTGCTGCTCGGCATGCCGCTCGCCTACGTGCTGGCGCGCACGCGCTCGCGCTACAAGAACCTCCTGATCATGGCGGTGGTCCTGCCGCTGTTCGTCGGCAACGCGGTGCGCGCGGCCGGCTGGATGGTCATGTTCGGCAGCAAGGGGTTCGTCAACTCGGTGCTGCTCGGCCTCGGCCTGATCGGCGAGCCGCTGCAGATCATGTACACCGAGTTCGCGGTCGTGGTCGGCATCACGGCGGTCAACCTGCCGTTTATGGTGCTGACCCTGCAGAGCGTGATCGAGGGCATCGAGCCGGTGGTCGAAGAGGCCGCGCTCAGCCTGGGCGCCGGTCCGATCGCCACATTCCGCCGCGTGGTGCTGCCGCTGGCGATGCCGGGCCTGCTGGCCGGCACGATCCTGTGCTTCATCCTGGCGATGAACGCCTATGCGACCCCGGTCCTGCTGGGCGGGCCGCGGTTCCAGATGATGGGGCCGACCGTCTACGGCCAGTTCGCGGGCCTGAGCAACTGGCCGTTCGGCGCGGCCTTGTCCTTCGTGCTGATGGCGGCGACGATCAGCCTGACGCTGCTGGCGCATTTCCTGGTGCAGCGGCGCTACCGGCGCTGAGCCGCCTTCACTCCATCGCCGCCGCTTCGACCGGCGGCTTGGCCGCCGGCTTGGCCGCCGCCCGGCGGCGCTGCGGCCCGCGCAGCAGCAGGACCAGCGGCATGGTCACCAGCGCGACCACCATCATGATCTTGAAGTCGTTGAGATAGGCGATCAGCGTCGCCTGGCGCGTGACCTCGGCGTCCAACCGCGCGCGGCCAAGGTCGGTCGTCAGGTTCCACAGCGCGGCGACCGATGGGGCGCGCAGCAGGTCGTTCATCGGCGTCAGCTGCTCGACGATGACCGACTGCACCCCGCGCGTCGACCGGTCCAAGAGGAAGATCATCACCGAGATGCCGATCGAGCTGCCGATGTTGCGCATCAGGCTGAACAGCGCCGTGCCCTGGTTGCGGTAGCGCGGTTCGAGCGTCGAAAAGGCGACGGTCGACAGCGGCACGAACACGAAGCCCAGCCCCACCCCCTGCACCAGCCCGGTGCGGAACAGCGCGGCCTGCGAGACGTCGAGCGAGAATTCGGTCATCTCCCACAGCGCGACCGCGACCAGCGCCAGGCCGAACAGGATCAACAGCCGCGGATCGACGCGATGGATGATGCGGCCGACGATCATCATCGCGACCATCGTGCCGATGCCGCGCGGCGCCAGCAGCAGACCGGCGGTCCGGACCGGGTAGTCGAGCAGCCCCTGCAAAAACGGCGTCAGCAGCGCCAAGGTCGCCAGCAGGATGACGCCCATGAAGAACATCATCACGATGCCGGTGCTGAGGTTGCGGTCGCGGAACATGCGCGGCTCGATGAACGGCTCGCGCGTGGTGAACATGTGGACGACGAACAGATAGAAGGCGAGCGCCGCGACCACCGCCTCGCAGACGATCTCGCGCGAGGAGAACCAGTCGAGCTGCTGGCCGCGGTCGAGCAGCATCTGCAGCGCTCCGATCGCCAGGCCCAGCGCGCCGAAGCCGAACCAGTCGAAGCCGGGCGGCTTGGCCGCGCGCTGCTCGCCCAGGAAAGCCGACAGGCCAAGGAAGGTCACCACGCCCACGGGCAGGTTGATGTAGAAGACGTAGCGCCAGTGGTAGAGGTCGGTCAGGTAGGCGCCGAGCGTCGGCCCCAGGATCGGGCCGACCATCACCCCGACGCCCCAGATCGCCATCGCGCGGCCGTGCTCGCTGCGCGGGTAGTAGTCCAGCAGGACGGCCTGCGACAGCGGCACCAAAGGCGCGCCGAAAATGCCCTGCAGCAGGCGGAACACCACCATCTGCTCCAGCGACGCGGCGATGCCGCACAGCAGGGACGCCACGGTGAAGCCGGCGACCGAGGCCAAGAGGAAGCGCTTGCGGCCGAACCGCGCGGCCATGAAGCCGGTGATCGGCGTCATGATCGCGGCGGCGACGATATAGGAGGTCAGCACCCAGTTGATCTGGTCGAGCGTCGCCGACAGGCTGCCCTGCATGTAGGGCAGGGCCACGTTGGCGATCGTCATGTCCAGCGCCTGCATGATGGTCGCCAGCATCACGCAGACGGTGATCAGGCCGCGGCGCGGCGCGCTATCGGGGCTGGTCGACACCGCCGGCGACCGCCTGCTGCACCGTGATCGCAAGGTCCGCCAGCGACCGGCGCTTGCCGGTGTCGATATCGATGCTGGCGCTCATGCCCGCGCGCAGCGGCGGCTGGCCTTCGACCTGGTCCAGGCGGATGCGCACGGGGATGCGCTGGACCACCTTGATCCAGTTGCCGCTGGAGTTCTGGGCCGGCAGCACGGCGAACTCCGCGCCGGTGGCGGGGCTGATCGATTCCACCGCGCCGCGCCACACCACGCCGGGATAGGTGTCGACCGTCACGGTCGCCGGCTGGCCGGGCCTTACCGCGCCCAGGTCGGATTCCTTGGGATTGGCCTCGATCCACACGCGGTCGGTCGCGACCAGCGACACCGCGGTCTGGCCGACCGCCAGGTACATGCCCTTCTGCAGCTTGTCGACGTTGGTCACGATGCCGGCGCGCGGTGCCAGCACGGTGGCCAGCCGAAGATCGCGCTCGGCCTTTTCGACCTGCGCCTGCGCCTGGCGATAGCGTGCATAGTTCCTGACCGGCGCCTTGGGATCGCCGTCCAGCATCGCCAGCGTCGCGGCGGCCTCGTTGCGCATCATCGAGATCTGCTGCTGCGAGGTCGAGAGATTGCGCTGCGATTCGTCCAGCTTGGCCTGTGGCGTGTTCTGGCGCGCGGCCAGCTCCTTCTGGCGCTCGTAGTCGCGCGCGTAGTAGGCGGCGTCGGCCTCGGCCTTGGCGATGCTGTCCAGCTTCTGGCGATAGGTCGCCTGCAGGGATTCCAGCTCGTTGCCGACCAGGGCAAGCTGCGCCTTCGCCGCATCCAGCGCGATGCGATAGGGCTCGTCGTCCAGCCGGAACAGCACCTGCCCCGCCCGCACCTTCTGGTCGTTGGCGACGGTGACCTCGGCCACGGTGCCCGCGACCTCGGTGCTGACCGCGATCTTGTCGGCGCGCACATAGGCGTTGTCGGTGGAAACGTAGCGGCCGCCCGCCAGGTAGACGTAGACGACGGCCGCCAGCACCACCAGCGGCCCCAGCGCCAGCAGGATCCAGCGCAGGCGCGGCCGCCAGGAGGACCCGGCGCGGGACTGGGCCTCGGACGCCTCTGGCGCGGACGGTTTGTCGTCCGGCAGGGTGCTGTCAGGCATGGGCGTCAATCCCCGCGCGGCGGCTGGCGCGCGCCGCGGGCTCGGGGCGCTCGGCGCGGTCGGACAGGTTCGACTTGATGTGCAGCAGCATTTCCAGCAGCGCCTCGCGGTGGGCCTTGGCCAGGCCCGCCATCGCCTCCTCGCGCGCTTCCGCGCCCAGGACGTGCAGCTTGTCGATCAACGGCAGGGATTTCCGCGCGACGTGCAGCGTGTGCATGCGCCGGTCGGTCGGGTGCGGCCGGCGCTCGACGAGCCCCAGCTTCTCCAGCCGGTCGACCAGCCGCGCCAGGCTGATCGGCTCGACTTCCAGGATCTCGGCCAGCCGCGCCTGGTTGATGGCGGGATTGCGCTCGATATGCGCCAGCGCGCGCCACTGCGCCCGGGTCAGCCCAAGGCCGCGCGCCTTCTGCTCGAACCGCGTGCGCAGCAGCCGCGCGACGTCGTGCAAAAGAAAGCCAAGGTTGCGTTCGAGGGTTTCCTGCGGCATGGCCCGCCTTTTCGCCAAGGAACAAGTCTAGAAAGTAAGCATGCTTATAATAAGCGTCAATAGTGTCGCACCCGCTGGCCGCGGCCGATGGCGCCGCACCGACGTCGCGCCTATATGTTGTGGCATGGCGCAGTTGATGGAACAGTTCCTGCGGTTCGGCGGCGTAGGCGTGCTGGCGGCTCTGGGCCACTACGGTACGCTGGTGCTGCTGGTGGAGCTGGCGCGGATGGGCCCCGTTCCCGCGACCCTTGGCGGCTACGTGGTGGGCGGCGCCGTCAGCTATGCGCTCAATCGGCAATGGACCTTCGCCAGCGCGGCGCGGCACCGCGACGCGATCGGCAAGTTCGTCCTGGTGGCGGCGGTCGGCTTCGTGCTGACCGGGCTGGTCATGGCGCTGCTGACCGGGCCGGTGCGCCTGCACTACCTGCTGGCCCAGCTCGCCACCACCGGGATCGTCATGCTGTGGTCGTTCTGGGCCAGCAAGCTGTGGACCTTCGCGCCGCCATGACGCGCGTGGGCAGCTTGCCGATCGCGGTCTGCGCCGACGACTACGGCATCGCGCCCGGCACCAGCCGCGGCATCCGCGAGCTGCTGGCCGCCGGTCGCCTGTCGGGAACGTCGTGCCTCGTCCTCTCGCCGCATTGGCGCGACGAGGCGCCCGCGCTGCGCGGCTTGGCGGCGGACGCCGATATCGGCCTGCACCTCGCCTTCACGGATTTTTCCCCGCTCGGCGCCATGCCGCGCCTGGCCCCGCAGGGAAAACTGCCGGGCATCGCCGCGCTGGTCCTTGCCGCCTATCGCGGACGCCTCGACGCGGCGGAGATCGGGCAGGAGGTCGATCGCCAGTTCGCCGCCTTCGCGCAGGCGATGGGCCGCGCGCCGGACTATGTCGACGGGCACCAGCATGTCCACCAGCTTCCCGTGATCCGCGATCGGATGATCGAGCGGATGCGCAAGCACGCGCCGCGGGCCGCGCTGCGTATCTGCGACGAGCCGCTCGGCGCGATCTTCCGCCGCGCCGTGGCGCCTTTTCGCGCCGCCGTGATCGCCGCGATGGGGGGCGGCCTGCGCCGCGCGGCGGATGCGGCCGGCATCGCCGGCAACCGCCGCTTCACCGGCGTGCGCAGCTTCGCCGAGCGCGAACCCTATCGCGCCCTGTTCCGCCGCTACATCGCCGATGCGCCGCCGGGCCTCGCGATCATGTGCCATCCCGGCCATCCCGACGATTCGCTGCGCGCGCTCGACCCTGTCGTCGCCACGCGGGAAGACGAGCTTTCCTATTTCGCTGGCGACGAATTCCCAGCGGATCTGACGGCAGTTGGGCTGAGTCTGGTGCGCTTCACCGCGCTGTGCCGGGGATCGCCACGAACGTCATCCGGGTTTGGTTGAAGCCGAAATTGGGCCGGCGGCGTTCGGCCGTGAAGCCGCCATCGGCCAGCAGCTTCAGCATCTCGGCCTCGCCATAGACCTTGAGGCCCAGCTTCTGGCGCAGGCGGCGGTAGTCCGAGAAGAACGTGGCGGCCAGCCCGGCCACGGCCGCCAGGAAGAAGCCCTCGCGCCAGGCGAAGCGCAGCAGGCCGATCGTGTCGGGCAGCAGCGTGTCGCCCGGCGGGATCACGTCGGCCAGAACCAGCCGGCCGCCGGGCTTCAGCAGGCCACGCCACAGCGCCAGCAGGCGGCGGAACTCGTCGTCGGCGACGTATTGCAGGACCGAGTTGACGACGATCAGGTCGATCGCGCCCCGCATCGCCGGCCCGGCCAGCGCCTGGTCGTCGGGGATCGCGATCCGCGCCTGGCCGGCGAAGCGGCGCTGAAGCCGCGCGCGCACCTCCGGAACGGCGTCGTAGAGATGCAGGCGGGCGACGCGGTCGGCCACGCGCCCGGCCTCCAGCGCATCGCCGCAGCCGAAATCGAGCACGCTTGCATCCCGCGCGGGCGCCAGCGACAGGATGTCGTCGGCCACCACGCGGCAATGCACCGCCAGGTGCCTGTCGTTGACGTAGATGCGGTGGCTGCGACTCCAGAAGTCGCGCCACGACTTGACGCCCGCGTCGCCCATCGCGGCGCTAGGGTGTCACGCGCAGCGGTCGGCGTGAATAGGCCGCTATTCGGCGGGGGTCGAGGCCGGGACGGATCCGCGCGCCGGCGCGGGGTTGGCGAGCGTCCCGGGCTGCACGGGGCGCAAGGGCAGGACCGGGCGGGCCCCGCGTTCGGTCGCCGGGTCCATCCCTTCGGTCTGGCGCACGATGTAGAGCGGGCGCTGCTTGGCTTCCTCGTAGAGCCGGCCGATATAGGCGCCGATCACGCCCAGCGACAGAAGCTGCACCCCGCCCAGCACCATCACCGCGACGATGATCGAGGCATAGCCCGGCACGTCGACGCCCAGGATCAGCGTGCGGAACGCGAAGTAGAAGCCCATCAGCACGGCCGGCAGCGCGATCATCGCGCCAAGGTAGCCGCAGGCCTTGAGCGGCGCGGTGCTGAACGATACCAGCCCGTCCATCGCGAAGCGGAGCAGCTTGCCCAGGCCGAAGGCGCTGCGACCGTCATGCCGGGGCTCGGGATCGAACGGCACGCCGGTATGGCGGAATCCGACCCAGGCATAGAGGCCCTTCATGAAGCGCGCGCGCTCGGGCATCGACTTCAGCGCCTCGACCACCTTGCGGTCGAGCAGGCGGAAGTCGCCGGCGCCGTCCGGCATTTCGACATCGGCCATGCGGCCGAACGCCCAGTAGAACAGGCGCGACGCATGGCGGCGCAGCACCCCGTCGGTGCGGCGGTCGCGGCGCTGGGCATAGACCATCTCGTAGCCCGCGCGCCACTTGGCGACGAAGGTTTCGATCAGCTCGGGCGGATGCTGCAGATCGGCGTCGATCAGCACCGCGGCTTCGCCGCGCGCGGCATCGAGCCCGGCGGTCAGCGCCACTTCCTTGCCGAAATTGCGCGACAGCGACACCAGGCGCACCGCGTCCTCACGCGCGCGCCAGACCAGCAGCGAGCCCCAGGTGGCGTCGGTGCTGCCATCGTCCACGCAGACGACCTCGTAGCGCAGGCTCAGGCGGTCGAGCGCCGGCAGCAGGCGATGGAAGAAGGCATCGATGTTGGCGGCTTCGTTCCGCATCGGAACCACGACGGACAACACCGGATCGGGCGCGGCTGCTTGTTCCCTGGCTGGTTCTGGCGCCGCCGCCAACGCGGAAACGGACATCAGCATTATTCTCCGGCGACGACCCGCGGGGCGCCGCTTCTGTTCCCCGAAAGTGACAACGGGCCGGCTTTCGAATCTATTCCACGAAAACGTGATCGAATCGCAAAAGCCTTAGGGCGCGGACGGATTTTCTATATATGTCAAGGAATTATGGCTACGCAGGTCGTAGACGTGGGCGAGCTTGGTGCCGAACCGGCTGACGGCGGCAATCTCCGGCGCGGATAAAAGATAGGGGCCGAGCGGGCACTGATACCTGGTATTGGTGATATAGAAATCGGCCTCTACCACCCGTTGCCGTCCCCATGGGACGAATCCGGCGGGAAAAAACAGGGCGGCCGAGCTCTCGGGACCGCACACCGTGACGCGCCAGGGACGCGGTCCCGCCGGCGGCGCCTGGCGGATCAGGCCCTCCACCGCGGCGCGGAAAGCGATACCCCAATAATCCAGCTCGAACCGGCCGGCCGCTCCCGGCACGCCGCCGACCAAGGCGTTGAAGACTAGGTATTGGTACGGATGGCTGCGCCAGAGAAGCTGGGCCTGGTTGATGGCCGTAGCCGCCAGCAGCGTCACTGCCACGGCGCTGCCGGCCTGCCCTTTCCGCCACGGCAGGTCCATCGCCAGCGCGGCCGCGACGCTGAGCGCCGGCACGACGAACAGCAGGTGGCGCATGCCGTCGAACAGGACGGCACGCTCCAGCGCGACATAGACGGGCGGGAAGACGGCCGTCAGCGCCAGCACCAGGAAGGGCAGGGCCTCCGCCCAGGGCCTGTCGCCCCGCAGCAGGAACGCCGCCAGGCCCGCCGCGCCGGCAAATAGGCAGCCGGCGATCACGAGCTCGGGCAGCATCGCCGCCATCATCCCCGGTTCGTAGTACCAGGGAACGGCGACCGAGCTGATGATGCGGCCGTAGAAGGGGAAATCGAAGGTGATCGGGAATCGGCTGAAGGATTCGAACGACTCCAGCGGTCCCGCGATCGGCCGGTGCTGCGCCCAGGGCCAGAACAGGTACATGACGGCAAGCGCGGTCAGCGCCGCGCCGAGGCCGGGCGCCGCCAATCCAGCCGCATCGCGCGTCAACGCGGCGACCGAGCGCCGGTCCGCCAGGGCCAAAGCCGCATACATCGCCAGCGTCGCGACGAGATACGCCAGGGCGATCGCACCGCCGACGCGCGTGCCCATCGCCGCGCCGGCGGCCAGGCCGAAACCCAGGAAGTCGCGCCAGCGCCATGCGGGCATGCGCTGGGCGATGCGGACCAGGAACACCGTGGCCCAGGTCATCGCGGCCGCGAAGGGGATGTCCTTGGGATTGATGAAGCTGTTGCCGTACCAAACCGGCGTCAGCGCCAGCAGCAGCACGGCGACAAATCCGACGCGAGGCCCGCCGAGGCGCCGGCCCAGCCGCCAGGTCGCGCCCAGGCCCACGACGCCCACCAGCGCGTTCAGCAGGTGGCGCGTGTCGAACTCGCCGAAGGGCGAAAGGCGGTTGGCCGCGGCGGCCAGCGTGTCGAACAGCGCGCCGTACCAATAGAGATTCACGTAGGTGAAGGACGCGCGGTCGCGGCCGAGGGTCAGGTAGTAGTCGAGCGACAGCTTGCCGTAGGTGTTCTGGACCGGCTCGTCCCAGGAGATGCCGTAGTCGCGAAAGGTCAGCGCGATCGCCAACGCGACCAGGCCCAGGACGGCCCAGGCCAGGCGGTCAAAGATCGGATCGTCCGGGCCGAATCCCGGCCGGTCTGAGGCTGCGCGTCGCATTCCTGCCGGGATAACGGCCGGGCGGCCCGGTTCTTCCGCCCCGTGCGGCGCCTAGGCGCGCTTTTTCAGCAGGTCGCGGATTTCCGCCAGCAGCACCTCCTGCGGTGGCGGCGGCGGCGGAGCGGCGGGCGCCGCCTCCTTCTTGTTAAAGCGGTTCACCTGTTTGACCAGGATGAACACCGCCCAGGCGACGATCAGGAACTTGATCACCGCATTGATGAACAGGCCGATGTTCAAGGTCGCCGCGCCGGCCTTCTGCGCCTCGGCCAGCGTCGGATAGCTGCCCTTGCTAAGGGTGATGAAGATGTTCGAGAAGTCGATCCCGCCCAGGATCAGTCCGACCGGCGGCATGATGATGTCGTTGACCAGCGAGTTGACGATCGCGGTGAAGGCCGCGCCGATGATGATGCCCACGGCGAGGTCGATCACGTTGCCCCGGGCGATGAATGCCTTGAATTCCTGCAGCATGGCCGTTTCCCCCTCTGTTTCAGTGCTCGGCGCAGCCGATACGCAACCTGCCATCGCGCCGGACGGCGTGCAATCCGGCGGACGCATAGAGGGGCGCCCGGCATGCGGCTTGTGAGCGCAAAAGCGTCTGCACTATAGTGCCTGATAGGGAACGCGCCCAAAGCGTTCAAGCAACATAGGGAGGAGATGAGACAATGACCCTACGCACGCGCCGCCGCTTTCTCGCCGGGGCCGGAGCCGGGCTGGGCGTCGCCGCCGCCAGCGGCTTCGTGCCGACGCGCTTCGCGGTCGGGCAGAAGGCCAAGCTCAAGATCGGGCTGATGCTGCCTTATACCGGCACCTATGCCGCGCTGGGCCACAACATCACCGACGCGATGAAGATGCGGCTGGCCGAAGCCGGCAACAAGCTGGGCGGGCGCGAGTACGACATCGTGCAGCTCGACGACGAATCGGCGCCGCCCAAGGGCAAGGACAACGCCGCACGCCTGCTGGTGCGCGAGAAGTGCGACATGCTGATCGGCACGGTGCATTCCGGCGTCGTCTTGGCGATGGCGCAGGTGGCCAAGGAGGAGGACAAGTTCCTGGTCATCCCCAACGCCGGCGCGGTCGACCTGACCCGCAAGGGCTGCACGCCCAAGCTGTTCCGCACCTCGTTCTCGAACTGGCAGCCGGCCTTTCCCTGCGGCGACGTGGCGCTGAGGGACGGCGCCAAGACCGCGGTGCTGATGACCTGGAACTAC
>JADZDN010000148.1 GCA_020851015.1 Alphaproteobacteria bacterium
AGAAGCGGTGCTTGCGCTGCGGCAGGCTGACGATCGGCTGCAGGAACAGGTCGACACGGTCGCGGCGCAGCGCATCGCGCACCAGCTCCAGCATGTCGCCCGCCGCGAGGTCGCCGGGCCCGGCCACCTCGTCCGGCGGCACGACGGCGCTCAAGCCCTTGCGGCCGCCCGGCGGCAGGTGGACGTTGCGGGCGTAGAGCTGCTCGATCAGCGACTGCAGCACCTTGACCTCGGCCACCACCGTCTCGATGTTGCGGCCGCCGGCCGGGGCCGCGCCCGCCGGCGCCTGCCCAGCCACCTCCATCGCATCCTGCACGCGCTTGGCGTCCTCGCGCGCCTTGCCAAGCTCCGTGCGCAGCTCCTGCAGCTCGCGCCTGGTCGTGCCGATGCGGCGCAGGAACTGGTCCTCGCGCGCCCGGCGCGCCATCACCTCGTGGACCAGGGCGCCGACCATGAAGACGAAGACCGCCACCGTCCACGCCTTGGCCGCGTCGACCGTGGCAAACACGTCCGGCACCACGAAAATCGCCCCGGCGACCAGGGCGTAGGTGATGAACAGCGCGATATGCGACAGCACCGACATGGGCTGGCGGAAATCCTCGGGGCAGCTCAAAGGGTTGTTAGGAGTAGCAGCTTGGGCCAGCCAAGGGAAGGCGTTCGCGCCCCCCGGCGCTAGCGGCGATCATGGTTAAGGTGCGGGAAGACGTGCCGCCCGTCCGGGCCCAGCCTCAGAGCGTCGACCCGCTTCACCGATGCAACCGCGAGGGCCCCGTAGAGATGGGGGAAAAGCTGGCCGCCGCGCACGGCCTCCCAGCGCAGCGCGTCACCCAACACGGCGGCCTCGACCGTAAGCAGCAGCAGGTCGGCGACCCCGGCCCGATGCCGCGCCGCGCTTTCCGCGACCTGGGCGGCGGTCGAGAAATGGATGAACCCGTCGCGCCGGTCGTCGGCCGAACCGCGGTATTCGCCTTGCGCCACGGCGGCGTCCCAGTCCGGGCGGCGGCATAGATTGTAGATGTAGCGCGGCATGGCATTCATAGCTGCGACCATACAGCCCTTGCCCGCGCCCCGCCCAGCCCCGACAATCCGGCGGACCGGGAGGGCACATATCGATGATGCGGCACATCAAGGGCCTGCTGTCGAAGGACGAGATCCGCCATATCTTCGACATCATGGCGGAGGGGAAGTTCGAGGACGGCGCCGCCACCGCCAGCGGGCGGGCGCGCGAGGTCAAGAACAACCTGCAGTTCGAGCGGCGGCCCGAGATCAAGAAGCGGCTGGACCAGATCGTGGTCCAGGCGCTGATGCGCAATCCTGATTTCATGGGCTTCGCGTTTCCGCGCCTGATCGGCCCGCCGACCTACAACCGCTACGACGTCGGCATGTACTACGGCCATCATGTCGACGCGCCCTTCCTCAACAACGGCCAGCTGCGCGCCGACATCTCGTTCACGCTCTGGCTCAGCGAGCCCGATACCTATGACGGCGGCGAGCTGGTGCTGTCCTCGGGCTATGGCGAGGTGCGCGCCAAGCATCCGGCGGGCGACGCGGTGGTCTATCCCACCACCAGCCTGCACCACGTGGCGCCGGTGACCCGCGGATCGCGCCGCGCCGCCGTGTCCTGGGTCGAAAGCTACATCCCCGACGAACGCCAGCGCCGCATCCTGGTCGACATGGGCGAGGTCAAGGAGTTCCTCGAGCGCACCGCGCCCCAGGCGCCCGAAACCGACACGTTCCGCAACTGCGGGTTCAACCTGATTCGGCTCTGGTGGCGGACGTAGGAGCGCCGTTCCTCTCTTCCGTCATGGCCGGGCTTGACCCACGACTGTCCGGTCGAGCGTTTGACGAATTGCACGCAAGCCGGCGCCGATCGGGCGTTCGATGAGTTTCGCATGGGCCGGGACACCTTTTTCGAGTCCCCCCTCCCCCGAGCGCGGCGACGCCTGCGGCGTCGCGCGGGGCGGGAGGGGGATAGGGGGAGGGGGCGTCGCGTTTTCGCGCGATCGGCCGCGCGGCGTGGATCGAGCGGAACGCGAGGAAACCACCAAGGCACCAAGACACCAAGGAAGGGAAAAGGAACTCGCTGTCAGGACGTCGCGGACACCACGACGGAACGGGCGCGCGGCCAAGCGCCGCGCAAAAAACCCTCTCGCTTTGTCTGGCGCCATGTCCGTGATGTCGTGGCGGATCAATCCGTCTTTCTTGGTGTCTTGGTGCCTTGGTGGTTTCCAAGGGTTCTGAACGCTTGCGGCGCGCGGGCGCATCGCGAGGACGCGCGCCCTCGCGCTTACCCCTCCCCCCAACCCCCTCCCGCAAGGGGAGGGGGGACCAAACACGAGATCTACCCGGCGGCGGTTCGCGAGCCGGACAGCCGTGGCTCGGAGGCCGGGCATGACGGCGATACCTAGCAGTAGTTATCAAATTCCCACCGTCCCAGCTTCCCTAGCCTGACTGCAAGTTCTGGCCAGGTACTCGCCTCGCATCTCTGAACCGTCGGACTCGGCTGGCATCCAATGTTCCAAGTCAGGGACGTCGGGGCTATGCAGGCTTTTCACTTGGCTCCCGCGTTGCCTCGCTTGTAAGGCCCCCGCTCTGGGTTCCCTTTGACGTACCAGCATCAATGTATAAGCTTCTCGACAACATTGAAATTCTCGAGGGAAGTCGCTCATGTCCAGCCATGCCGCCCCCGCCGCGGGCAAGCCGCTATCGTCGGCCGCACGCAAGTCCTGGACCTACATCGACGGCAAGTGGCGCGACGACAACCCCGCGCTGATGCGCGCCAGCACGCATGCGGCGTGGCTGGGCTCGGTCGTGTTCGACGGCGCGCGCGCCTTTTCGGGCGTGGCGCCGGACCTCGACATGCATTGCCGGCGCGCGATCCGCTCGGCGATCTCCCTCGGCCTCAAGCCGATGCTGAGCGCAAGCGAGGTCGAGGCGCTGTGCTGGGAAGGCATCCGCCGCTTTCCCGCCGGCGCGGAGCTCTACGTGCGGCCGATGTTCTATGCCGAGGAGGGCTTCGTCGCCCCCGACCCCGCCAGCACGGTGTTCGCGCTGGTGCTGACGGACTCGCCGCTGCCGCCGCCCAACGGCTTCTCGGCCTGCGTGTCGCGCTTCCGCCGGCCGACGCCGGATTCCGCGCCGACCGACGCCAAGGCCTCGTGCCTCTACCCCAACGCCGGCCGCGCGCTGTTCGAGGCCAAGGAGAAGGGCTTCGACAACGCCATCGTGCTGGACGCCAACGGCAACGTGGCCGAGTACGCCACGTCGAACCTGTGGATCGCCAAGGACGGCGTGGCGGCGACGCCGATCGCCAACGGCACGTTCCTCAACGGCATCACCCGCCAGCGCGTGGTCAAGCTGCTGCGCCAGGCCGGCGTCCAGACCGAGGAGCGCACGGTGACGGTCAAGGACGTGATGGAAGCCGACGAGGTGTTCTCGACCGGGAACTACGCCAAGGTCACGCCCGTCACCCGCGTCGAGAACCGCCACCTGCAGCCCGGCCCGGTCTTCAAGCGCGCGCGCGAGCTCTATTGGGAATACGCGCGGGCCGGCAAGAAGGCCTGATCGCGGGACGGGCAGGCGGCGGCGTGACGCCGCGCCGCACCCGGCCGCGTCCAACTCGTTCCCCGATAATGGCTGGATAGCGCGTGGCCTCTTCCAATCTGCAAAGCTTCATGGACCCGCTGCTCGCCATCGCGCGCGAGGCGGCCAAGGCGATCCTGCGGCACTATCACCCGGAGGTGGTGCGCGCCGACAAGACGGACGGCTCGCCCGTGACCGCTGCCGACCACGCGTCGGAAGCGATCATCGTCCGCGCGCTGACCGGTCTCGACCCAAAGACGCCGGTGGTCGCGGAGGAGGAATTCGCCGCCGGCCGCGTGCACCAGGTCGGCGAAGGCCGGTTCTGGCTGGTCGACCCGCTGGACGGCACCAAGGAGTTCCTGAAGGCCAACGGCGAGTTCACCGTCAACATCGGCCTGGTGGAGAAACGCCGCCCGATCCTCGGCGTGATCCTGGCGCCGGTCGGCGACGAGATTTTCTGGGGCATGGCGGGGCGCGCTTTCAGCCAGAAGGGCGGCGGCGCGGTGCGCCCGATCGCCGCGCGCAAGGCGCCGCCCGAAGGCCTGGTCGTGCTGGCCAGCCGCAGCCATTCGAACCGCGACGACCTGAAGCAGTACCTGGCCGACAAGAAGGTGGCCGAGATACGAATCGGCGGCAGCGCGGTCAAGTTCTGCCGCGTGGCGGCCGGCGAGGCCGATCTCTACCCGCGGCTGGGGCCGACGATGGAATGGGACACCGCTGCCGGCCAGGCGATCCTCGATGCCGCCGGCGGGTCGACCACCACGATGGACGGCCAGCCCTTCCTCTATGCCAAGCCGGGGTTCCTCAACGGGCACTTCATCGCGCGGGGGCGCTGAAGGCTCACCCTTCGACAGGCTCACCCTTCGACAGGCTCAGGGTGAGGAGGAAGGAAGAAGCCTCATCCTGAGCTTGTCGAAGGACGAGGCTTCTCCGGCGTGCCCATCTTGTAGGGCCTGACGCCCTCGCCCAGGAAGGCGTTGTTGGCCTCGCGGTGCCGGGCCGCCGCGTCGTCGTAGAGGAACGGCAGGAAGGCGAAGCGCCGGCCCCTCGTCACCGGCGTCGCCTCGTGCAGCAGCGAGCACGAGAACACCACCGCGCCCCCGGTGGGCGCGCGGTAGGTGCGCGAGCCGTATTCCGGGAACCGCAGGTCGCCACCCGCGTACGCCTCGGCGTTCAGGTTGATGGTCACGGCGAAGCGGCGATGCGTCGTGCCCTTGGTGGTGTTGTCGCGGTGCGGTCGGAAATACCCGCCGCTGTCGGCCTCGTAGCAGGCGACGAGGTAGCGCTCCATGCGCGTGACGGCGAACTGGAACGCCTTCTTGATCTCCGGCACCAGCCGCGCGTGGATGCGGCGCATCAGCACGGCGCGCAGGTCGGTATCCTCGATGCTGCAGTCCCGCCGTTTCTTGAAGTTGTGATCGATCACCGACACGGTCTTGCCGTCGGCCTCGCGCATGAAGCCGGAATCCTCGCCGCCCCCGGTCTCGTAGATCTCGATCAGCTTGCGGCACAGCCCCAACTCGAACACGCGCGGCACGATCAGCACCGGCGCATTCAGCTCGACCCCGGCATGACGGTCGGGATGCGGCAGGCCGGCGAGCACGGATTTGAGGCGCTGGTCGTGGCCGCGCGGGTCGTCGAGGCGCAGGGCCGCCACCACGCGCAAGGTGGGATCGAGGACATAGGTGACGCCGGCGCCGTCCGATGGCCGGAACTCCTTGGAAACCGCGCCGTCGAGGTCCCAGAAAAAGCGCACGCCGACCGCCGCGTCCTTGACCCGGCCCTGGTCGCGATCCGCCCGGTCGGTGCTGATGCCGAAGAAGGCGACGCGCTCGTCGTCGAACATAGGGGCATGGGACAGGGCGGCGTCGAGCCGGGCGCGCGCATGGGAATCGGCGGCCGAGCCGAAGAAGCACAGCACCACGAACCGTCCGGCGACCGTCTGCAGCTTGAAGTCGGGATTGGCCCCCGTGGGCAGCGAGAACCACGGGATCGGGTCGCCCACCAGGAACGGCGGCAGCGGCAGCGATACCGTCGCGGCACCGACCATCGGCGATCGCCCCTAGCGCGCGGCCAGGCGCTGGACCTCGCGCGCCAGGGATGCGATCTCGCGCGCGCCGCGGCTCGTCGGGTTCGTCTCGCCGATGGCGCGGCCGTTCAGCAGCGAGGCGGCGAAGCCGACCCGGTTGCCGATCACCGACTTGGCGATCGGCACGCCCAGGTCCTTGGCGCGCGCCATCATCTCGTCGGCCAAGAGGCCGCGCGGCGGCATGCGGTTGAACACCAGCAGCACCGGCACCTTCTCCTGCCGCGCCATGTCGAGCGTGGGCTGGATCGCCCACAGGTCCATCGGGCTGGGCTGCACCGGCAGGATCACCAGGTCGGCCGCGCGCACGGCGATGCGCGCCTCGGTTTCGGCATGGGGCGGGCTGTCGATCACCACGAAATCCATGTCGCGCTTGAGGCGGTCGACCTCGCCCTGAGTGCGCCAGCCGGACACCGCGCTCAGGTGCAGCCCGCCATTGCCCTGGCCCAGCGCATGCACGCGCTGGCCGTGCCAGCGGGCGAGGCTCTGCTGCGGGTCGATGTCGACGATCGCCACCCTCCTGGGTCCGCCCTTGCCGTTGGCGGCGGCCAGCGCCACCGCCAGGTGGCAGGCGATCGTGGTCTTGCCCGCCCCGCCCTTCTGCTGCGCTATCGTAAAAACTTTGGCCGCCATGAGAAGCCTCCCCCGAAGCCCGCGCGGCGAGCGTAGCATGATTCGCCGAGCCCGCTTGCGCCGGACCTGTGGATTGGGGCACAAGCGCGCGGCATGACCGACGCGCCGATCCTTGCGCCCGAACCCGCCGCCATCGCGCGCGCCGCCCAGGCGTTGCGCGACGGGCTGCTGGTGGGCCTGCCCACGGAGACGGTCTATGGCCTGGCCGCCGACGCCACCAGCGACCGCGCCGTGGCGGCGATTTTCGCGGCCAAGAACCGGCCGCGGTTCAACCCGCTGATCGTGCATGTCGCGGAGATCGCCGAGGCGCGCCGGCTGGTGGCGTTCGATTCGCGCGGCGAGGCGCTGGCGGCGAAATTCTGGCCCGGCCCGCTGACGCTGGTGCTGCCGCGCCGGGCGGATTGCGGCGCGTCGCTGCTGTGCTCGGCCGGGCTCGACAGCCTGGCGGTGCGGATGCCCGCCCACGATGTGGCGCGGGCGGTGATCCGGGCGGCGGGCCGGCCGCTCGCCGCGCCCAGCGCCAATCCCAGCGGGCGCTTGAGCCCTACCCGCGCCGAGCACGTCGCCCGCGCGCTTGCGGGCAAGGTCGCGCTGGTGCTCGACGGCGGCGCGTGCCCGGTCGGGGTGGAGTCCACGGTGGTGGACCTGACCGGCGCCAAGGCGCTGCTGCTGCGCCCGGGCGGCGTGGCGGAGGAGCAGATCGCGGCGGTCATCGGCGCGCTCGGCCACCCCGAGCCCGGCAGCACCATCAAGTCGCCGGGCATGCTCGAGAGCCACTACGCGCCCCGCCTGCCCCTGCGCCTGGGCGCGCGCGACGCGAAGCCGGACGAAGCGCTGCTGGCCTTCGGCGACAAGGCGCCCACCGGCGCGCGGATGACGCTGAACCTAAGCCCGGCGGGCGACCTGGTCGAGGCCGCGTCGCACCTGTTCGACTACCTGCACCGCCTCGACCAGTCCGGCGCGCGCGCGATCGCGGCGATGCCGGTGCCGGAACGCGGCCTTGGCCGCGCGATCAACGACCGGCTGCGACGGGCCGCCGCGCCCAGGTGAACTGGCGCACGAAGGCCAGCAGCGTCACGGCAAGACCGGCGCCGAGCACCAGCCAGGCGGGCCGCTCGCCGATCTGCATGATATTCGCCTGCAGCACTCGCCACGGGTCGATGCCGGTGAACAGGCCGTAATAGGCCGCTTCGCCCAGCGCAGTCGCCACCGGCGCGAACAGGCTGAGGCCGAGCAGGCCCAGCGGCGACAGCCCGCCCGAGCGGCGCGCCAGCAGGCGCCAGACCAGCAGCCAGCCCAGAATGCCCGCCAGCACGGTCGCCTCGGTGGTGCCGGCCTTGGCCTGCAGGAAGAAATGCACCACCGCCAGCATGCCGGCGGGATAGGCGAGGTAGTGCAGCTTCCGCCAGGCCTTGCCCCCGATCCGCCGCACCATGCCGTCGGTCGAGGTCGCGGCCAGGGCCGCCAGCGCCAGCAGCACCGCGAAGCCGATCGTAAGATAGATGCGCAGCGCGATCTCGCGGGCGATGGTCCACCACACCAGCTTCTGGTCGAGCGCGTAGCCGGCGACATGGGCCAGCGCGTACACGAAGGCGGCGACGCCGATCATGCGCCTGACCTGGATCAGCGCGGACCACCGCAATGCCTGGCGCAGCGGCGTGATCGCCAGCGACAGGATCAACAGACGGATCGTCCAGTCGCCCGCGGCGTGGTTGAACTCGATCCACAGCCGCGGCGCGTAGAGCCCATTCAGATAGTCGCGTCCCATCAGCCCGGCCGGCACGAACAGCAGCGCGAACGCCACGGCCTTGAGGGGCGCGAGGCGGCCGTTGCGGTCGGTCCAAGGCAGGCGGAAGGACATCGTTACCGGGCTCCGGAAGCGTCGGGACGCGGCGTTATAGCCGGCCACGCCCGCGTTGCAATTCACCATGCCGTGGTTCCCAAGAGAACTGCCCAAATGCTAGGCTTCCCATGGCCATACGGAGCATCGCGCGCCCATGAACCAGATCGCCCGCCCCCTGCCCGCCGGGCTGCCCAACGGGCTTGCCGATGAGCTGCGCGCCATCGTGGGCGCGAAGGGCTGGAGCGAGGATCCGGAAATCCTGGCCCCGCAGCTCAAGGACTGGACCGGCTACTACACCGGCACCACGCCGCTGATGGTCATGCCGGCGACCACCGCCGAGGTAGCGGCGGTCGTCCGGGCCTGCGCCGAGGCAGGCGTCGGCATCGTGCCCCAGAGCGGCAACACCGGCCTGGTCGGCGCCCAGCTGCCGCACGGCCAGGTGCTGCTGAGCCTGAAGCGGATGAACAAGGTGCGGGGCATCGACGCGCTGGACTACACGATGACCGCCGAGGCCGGCTGCATCCTGGCCGATCTTCAGCAAGCCGCGCTCGACGCCCAGCGCTTCTTCCCCCTGAGCCTGGGTGCGGAGGGAAGCTGCATGATCGGCGGCAATCTCTCGACCAACGCCGGCGGCATCAACGTGCTGCGCTACGGCAACACGCGCGAGCTGGTGCTGGGGCTCGAGGTGGTGATGCCGGACGGCCGCGTCTGGGACGGGCTGCGCCGGCTGCGCAAGGACAACACCGGCTATGCGCTGAAGCACCTGTTCGTCGGCGCCGAGGGGACGCTCGGCATCATCACCGCGGCGACGCTGCGCCTGTTCCCGCTTCCGATCGAGCAGGCGACGGCCTTCGCCGCGATCCGCGACCTGGACGCGGCGGTGGAGCTGCTTTCGATCCTGCGCGCGGGCAGCGGCGACGCGATCTCGAGCTACGAATTGATCCCGCGCATGGGCATCGAGCTGGGGCTGGAATACGGCACCGGCATGGCCGACCCGCTGGCGCGGAAGCACGACTGGCACGTGCTGATCGAGTTCACCGGCACGATCGCCGACGGCACCGCGCGCGCCAAGCTGGAGGCGGCGCTGGGCGAGGCGCTGGAGAAGGGCGTGGTGGTGGATGCGACGATCGCCGCGTCGACCGAGCAGAGCCTGAAGCTGTGGCGCATCCGCGAGGCGATGGTCGAGTACCAGTACCGCGCCGGCGCCAGCATCAAGCACGACATTTCGGTGCCGGTCTCGCGCGTGCCGGAATTCATCCGCCGCGCCAACGCCGCGCTGGCGGCGATGGTGCCGGGCATACGGCCGCTCGCCTTCGGCCATGTCGGCGACGGCAACGTGCATTACAACCTGACCCAGCCCGGCGGGATGGCCCGCGAGGCCTATCTGGCGCTGGGCGAGGACATCCACCGCGCGGTCTACGAAACGGTCGCCGCGCTGGACGGCAGCTTCTCGGCCGAGCACGGCGTCGGCGCGGTCAAGCGCGAGGAGCTGAAGCGCTACCGCCCGCCGATCGAGGTCGAGCTGATGCGCCGGCTGAAGCAGGCGCTGGATCCGCAAGGGCTGATGAACCCGGGCAAGGTGCTATGATCTATACTGCGCCGATCGCCGACATGATCTTCGCGCTGGTCGAGGTGGCGGGCCACCCGGCCGACGACGACACGCTGCGGCCGATCCTCGACGAGGCGGCGAAGTTCGCATCGGGCGTGCTGGCGCCGATCAACCGCTCGGGCGACATTGAGGGCGCGGTGCTGGAGAACGGCGTGGTGCGCGCGCCCAGGGGCTTCAAGGAGGCCTATCAGCGCTTTGTCGCGGGCGGGTGGAACGCCGTGCCGTGCGACCCCGAATATGGCGGCCAGGGCCTGCCGTGGACGGTCGCGACGCCGGTGGCCGAGATGTGGAACTCCGCCAACATGGGCTTCGCGCTTTGCCCGCTGCTGAACCAGGGCGCGATCGAGCTTCTGTCGGCGCACGGCACGCCGGCCCAGAAGGCGCTCTATCTCGGCAAGATGATCTCGGGCGAATGGACCGGGACGATGAACCTGACCGAGCCGCAAGCCGGCTCGGATTTGGGCCTCTTGAAGACCCGCGCCGAGCCCAAGGGCGACCACTACCGGATCAAGGGCCAGAAGATCTTCATCACCTGGGGCGAGCACGACATGGCGGCGAACACCGTCCACATGGTGCGGGCCCGCACGCCCAAGGCGCCGCCCGGCAGCAAGGGCATCTCGCTGTTCCTGGTGCCGAAGTTCCTGGTGGGCGCGGACGGGACGCTGAACGGCCGCAACGACCTGCGCTGCGTGTCGATCGAGCACAAGCTGGGCATCAACGCCAGCCCGACCTGCGTGATGGCCTATGGCGACAATGACGGCGCGATCGGCTTCATGGTGGGCGAGGAGAACCGCGGCCTCGAGGCGATGTTCACGATGATGAACAACGAGCGCATGGGCGTCGGCATGCAGGGCGTGGCGATCGCCGAGCGCGCCTACCAGCAGGCGCGCGACTATGCCCGCCAGCGGATGCAGGGCCGCGACCTGAAGGGCGGGCGCGAGACCGTGCCCATCGTGCGCCATCCCGACGTCAAGCGCATGCTGCTGACCATGAAGGCGGGGATCGACGCGATCCGCGCGCTCACCTACTACACCGCCGCTGAGATGGACCGCGCCAAGCAGGGCGACGCGGCCGCGCAGGCACGGGTCGATCTTTTGACCCCGGTGGTGAAGGCGTGGAACACGGACGTGGGCTGCGAGATCGCGTCGCTGGGCGTGCAGGTGCATGGCGGCATGGGCTTCATCGAGGAGACCGGCGCCGCGCAGCATTTCCGCGACGCGCGCATCGCGCCGATCTACGAGGGCACCAACGGCATCCAGGCCCAGGACCTCGCCTTCCGCAAGGTGGCGCGCGACGGCGGCAGGGCGATGCGCGCGCTGATCGCCGAGATGGACGGCGACTTCAAGGACGGGCTCGGCATCGCCTCGGAAGCAGCGGCGCTGGACGCGCTGGAGAACACCACGGCTTTCATGGTCAAGGCCGGCCAGGAGGCGCCCGAGCTCGCCGCCGCGGCCGCCACGCCCTATCTGCGCCTGGTCGGCACGGTCGCCGGCCAGTGGGTGATGACCCGCCAGGCCAAGGCCGCCGAGCGGCGCCTGAAGGAGGGCGGCGGCGACCGGGCCTTCCTGGAGCTGAAGGCGCTGCTGGCCCGATTCTACGCCCAGAACATCCTGCCCCAGGCCATGGCCCAGGCCATGGCCGCCGCCGGCGGACAAGAGGTCGCCGCGCTCGACGAGGCGGCGCTTTGATCTAACCCTTTGCTGCTGCTGGATTTGCAAGAAAGGTCTTGCACGATCAGTATGTTCGTGATTTGTTCTCGTCATGGTCGCATGCCTGGACATCGAGCGGCCCGCTTCCCGTGCTGTTGGCCGGGAGGGGGCCGGACAGGGAGGCGTCTCCCCTGCGGGAGCCCCAGCCCTGCCGTTTGGCAGCCTGCTTGCCCGCGTTCCTCATCCTTCGAGACGGGCCTTTGGCCCTCCTCAGGATGACACGCTTCTTTCGTTAGCCACCAATCCCTCGTTAGCCACCAATCCCTTGCGTCATCCTTCGAGACGGGTCTTTGGCCCTCCTCATCCTTCGAGACGGGCCTTTGGCCCTCCTCAGGATGACGCGCTTCTTTCGTTAGCCACCAATCCCTCGTTAGTCACCAATCCCTCGCGTCATCCTGAGGAGGCGCGAAGCGCCGTCTCGAAGGATGAGGAGCCCGCGTCAGCGGGCGTCTCGAAGGATGAGGAGCGCCCAGTTCCCGTCGCGAAGGACAACCTCGCCGCGCTGCTCCGCCTCGCCCCGCCGCCCGCGCGCGTGCTGCCGCTGGGCCTGCCCGCGCTCGACGCTGCCCTGCCGGAGGGCGGCCTGGCGCTGGGGCGGCTGCACGAGGTGATGGCCCCGGCGGGCGAGGCCGGCACGGGCTTCGCCGCCGCCCTGCTGGCGCGCATCGCCGGGGCGCAGGGGCGCGTGCTGTGGTGCGGTCCCATGCCCTATGGGCCGGGCCTGGCCGAATTCGGGCTCGACCCCGATCGAGTGATCTTCGCGCGCACCGCGCCGGACGCCGAGACCCTGTGGGCGATGGAGGAAGGCCTGCGCTGCCCTTCGCTGGCGGCCGTGCTGGGCGAGGTTGGCGTGCTCGACCTGACCGCCGGCCGCCGCCTGCAGCTTGCCGCCGAGCGCTGGGGCGTCACCGCCATCGCCTTGCGCCGGGAGCGGCGCGTCACGATGTCGGGCTCGAACCGGCCCCCCACCCTAACCCTCCCCCGCAAGGGGGGAGGGGACTCGGATTTTACCCCCTCCCCCTCGATGGGGGAGGGTCGGGGTGGGGGTGCCTCGCTAGGAACAGGGCGCAGGTTGGAGCCCAGCGCCGCCACCACGCGCTGGCGCGTGGCGCCGATGCCCGGCCCCCTGCCCGGCCCCCTGCCCTGCTGGGCCGGCCGGGCGCGCTGGAACCTCGAACTGTTGCGCTGCCGCGGCGGGGCGCCGCGCGACTTCGTGTTGGAGTGGAGCCATGAGACGCGTGATCTCGCTGTGGCTGCCGCGGCTGACCACCGATCGTCTTCGTCGGTCGAGCCGGGGGCGCCACAGGCCGACGCCGCCGACTGACGCGGCGGCTCTTTGCCATCCCCTGGTCGCGACCGCCCCCCTGGTCGCGACGGCCCCCCTGGTCACGACGGCCCCCCTGGTCACGACGGCCCCCCTGGTCACGACGGCCCCCCTGGTCGCGACGGCCCAGGTCGGCGACCGCGCGGTCGTCGTGGCGGTGGACGACGCGGCCGATGGCCAGGGCATCGCGCCGGGCATGGGCTTGGCCGATGCGCGCGCGCTGGTGCCCGCGCTCGACGCCCTGCCGGCCGATCCGCCTGATGATGCCGCGGCCCTGGCGCGGCTCGCGGACTGGGCCGAACGCTATACGCCCTCGGTCGCGCTCGACGGCGCAGACGGGTTGTTCCTGGACGTCACGGGCTGCGCGCACTTGTTCGATGGCGAGGCGGCGCTGCTGGCCGATCTTCTTCGCCGCGTGCGCCGCTCGGGCCTGGCCGCGCGCGGGGCCTTGGCCGACACGCCGGGCGCGGCCTCGGCCCTCGCGCGCTTCGCCGCGCAGGACGAAGGCGGCATCGTGGCGCCCCTTGGCGGGGCGGGACCGCTGCTCGATCCCCTGCCCATCGTCGCGCTGCGCCTTTCCCCCGACGCGGCCCAGGGCATGGCGCGGGTGGGGCTGCGGCGCATCGCCGATCTGCGCGGGCTGGAGCGCCGGAGCGGCCGCGCGCCGCTGGCCGCGCGCTACGGGGCCCAGGTCTGGCGGCGCCTGGACCAGGCGCTGGGCCGCGCCGAGGAGGCGATCGCCCCGCGCCGCGCGCCCGCGCCGCTGGACGCGCGCCTGGCCTTCGCCGAGCCGATCGCCACGGCCGAGGCGATCGCCGGGGCGGCGCGGCAATTGCTCGACCGCCTGGCGCTGCGCCTGGAAGCCGAGGGCGCCGGCGCGCGGCGCATCGTCGCCGCCTTCTTCCGCGTCGACGGCCAAGCGCAGCGCCTGGAGATCGGCACGGCGGCGCCCAGCCGCGACCCGCGTCACCTGTTCCGCCTCCTCGCGGAAAAGCTCGGTCAGGTCGCGCCCGGCTTCGGCATCGACCTGGTCGCGCTGTCGGCGCCCGAGGCCGAGGCGCTGGGCGCGACGCAGATCGCCCTGCCCGCGACGGAACCCGGCATCGCCGCCGGCACGAGCCTGGAGGAACTGATCGACCGCCTGTCGAACCGCCTGAGCGCCGAACGCGTCGGCCGCCAGGCGCCGCGCGAAAGCCACGCGCCCGAGCGCGCGGTTGCCGCAGCCGCGGCGCTCGACCCGCCCACCGGCACGGGCTGGGCCCTGCCGCCGCGGCCCCTGCGCCTGTTCCCGCGGCCCGAGCCGGTGGACGTGATCGCGAGCGCGGATGCCTCGCCCAGCCTGTTCCGCTGGCGCGCGCATCTGCACCGCGTCTGCATGGCCGTGGGGCCCGAGCGCCTGGCGCCGGAATGGTGGCTGCCGGACGCGCCGCGCGCGGCGCGCGACTACTGGCGCATCGAGGACCAGGCGGGGCGGCGGTTCTGGCTCTATCGGATGACAGAGGTCAGAGGACGGGGATCGGAGGGAAAAGGCGCCTGGTTCCTGCATGGGGAATTCGCGTGAGGGCAACGCAGGGGGCGCGGAGGCGTTGGCCGGATGGGGGCGGATCGGGAGGCGCATGATGGCACGCACGCAGCTTTCGCTCGGACTCGATGACGCCGCCCGGGCGGACGACACCGCCGCCGCGCTGATTCCGCCCGGCGCGACGCTCGCGGACCTGCGCGCGCGGGCCGCGGACTGCACCGCCTGCCCGCTCTACAAGAACGCGACC
Organism: Alphaproteobacteria bacterium; assembly: GCA_020851015.1. Next base: position 14,556 of record JADZDN010000148.1, read on the forward strand.
CAGACCGTGTTCGGCGAGGGACCGGCGCACGCGCCGCTGATGCTGGTGGGCGAGACGCCGGGCGACCGCGAGGACATCGAGGGCCACCCCTTCGTCGGCCCGGCCGGCAAGCTCTTGGACCAGTGCCTGGAAGAAGCCGGCATCGACCGCGCAGAGGCCTATGTCAGCAACGTGGTCAAGCATTTCAAATGGGTGCCGCGCGGCAAGCGGCGCCTGCACCAGAAGCCGAACGCGATGGAGATCCGCGCCTGTTCGCCCTGGCTGATGGCGGAGATCGCGCTGGTGAAGCCGCAGGTACTGGTGGCGCTGGGCGCGACCGCCGCGCAGGCGTTGTTCGGCGCTTCGTTCCGCGTCAGCCGGCAGCGCGGCGCGCCGGTCGCGACCGAGCTGGCGCCGCACGCCCTGGCGACCGTGCATCCCTCGGCCCTGCTGCGCACGGAGGAAGCGGAGCGCGCCGCGGCGATCGTGCGGTTCGTCGACGACCTGCGGAAGGCCGCCAGGGCTTTGCGCCGGTCGGCGTCATGACCCGCTACGCCGAGCTTCAGGTCACCAGCAACTTCAGCTTCCTGCGCGGCGCCTCGCACCCCGCCGAGCTGGCGCTCCGCGCCCACGCGCTGGGCCTGGCGGCGATCGGGCTCGTCGACCGCAACACGCTGGCCGGCGTGGTGCGCGCCCATGCCGCCTGCAAGGAAACCGGCGTGACGCTGCTGGTTGGCGCGCGGCTCGACTTCGCCGACGGCCACCCTTCCCTGCTCTGCTACCCCGTCGACCGCGCGGCCTATGGACGCCTGGCGCAGGTGCTCACCGACGGCAAGCGCCGCGCGCCCAAGGGCGCGTGCCATTTGTTCGCGACGGACATCGAAGCCCTGGGGCCCGACCAGGTGCTGATTGTCGTTCCTTCCTTCGATACCGGCGCTCCTCATCCTTCGAGACGGCGCTTCGCGCCTCCTCATCCTTCGAGACGGCGCTTCGCGCCTCCTCATCCTTCGAGACGGCGCTTCGCGCCTCCTCAGGATGACGCGGAGGTTTTGCGCTCCCATCAAACGCGTCATCCTGAGGAGCCCGCGTCAGCGGGCGTCTCGAAGGATGAGGAGCCCGCGTCAGCGGGCGTCTCGAAGGATGAGGAGCCCGCGTCAGCGGGCGTCTCGAAGGATGAGAGGCCCGGACCGGCAGACCTCTCCTCCGCGCTGCGCGCGCTCGTGGAAGAAAGGCCCGGCGACGTGTATCTGGCGGCGGCGGCGCGCCATGACGGCGGCGACCGGGCGTGGCTGGCGCGCCTGGCGGCGCTGGCCCGGGAGACCGGCGCGAAGCTGCTGGCGACCAACGACGCGCACTACCACGACCCGGCGCGCCGGCCGCTGCAGGACGTGCTGACCTGCATCCGCGCGGGCTGCACGATCCACGCCGCCGGCTATCGCCTGCACGCCAATGCCGAGCGGCACCTGAAATCGCCGGAGGCGATGGCGCTTCTGTTCCGCGATTACCCAGAGGCGATCGCGCGCACCTTGGAGATCGCCCAGCGCTGCCGCTTTTCGCTGGACGAGCTGCAATACGAATACCCCGACGAGCCGGCGCCCGAGGGACGCACGCCGCAGGAAGAGCTGGAGCGCCTTACCTGGCAGCACGCGGCCGGGCGCTATCCCCAGGGCGTGCCGGCGAAGGTGCGCGAGCTGGTGGCGAAGGAGCTGGCGGTGATCGCCAGGCTCGACTACGCGCGCTATTTCCTGACCGTCCACGACATCGTGAACTTCGCCCGCGCGCGGGGGATCCTGTGCCAGGGCCGCGGCTCCTCGGCCAATTCGGTAGTGTGCTACGTGCTGGGCATCACCGCGGCCGACCCGGAGAAGATCAACCTTTTGTTCGAGCGCTTCGTCTCGGCCGAGCGCCGCGAGCCACCGGACATCGACCTGGACTTCGAGCACGAGCGCCGCGAGGAGGTGATCCAGCACATCTACGCGAAATACGGCCGCGACCGCGCGGGCATCGTCGCCACCGTCATCA
>JADZDN010000149.1 GCA_020851015.1 Alphaproteobacteria bacterium
CCGGTCGTGCGGTAGTGGCCGTCGCGGTTGGCGACGTTGTCGAACTGCTGCGCCCAGATCGCGCCGTTCGGCTCGCTCTTGTTCAGCTCCTTGGCGAGACGCTCGGACACGTGGACGTAGTTGTTGGGATCCTTGTAAGGCACCGCCGGCACCTCGCGCAGCTCGGCGCCGCACAGCCGCAGCATGTCCTTCTTTTCCTGCGACTGCGTTTCCGGAATCACGATCACCGAGCGGTAGCCGCGCGCGTTGCCCACGAGCGCCAGGCCGATGCCGGTGTTGCCGGCGGTGCCCTCGACGATCACGCCGCCCTTGCGCAGCGCGCCGGTCTTCTCCGCGTGCTGCACGATCGCCAGCGCCGCGCGATCCTTGACCGATCCGCCGGGATTGAGGAACTCGGCCTTGCCGAGAATGGTGCAGCCCGTCAGCGCGGAGGCCTTGCGCAGCTTGATCAGCGGCGTCTTGCCGATCGTCTCGATGAACCCGTCGCGAATGTCCATGAAGCCACTCCGAACCGGCGGGAATCGCCGCGCCTGCGCGGGCTGACACTAGCGAGGCAGACCAGGGCTATCAAGCGGCGCCGGTCCCCGGAAAACGACGCAGGAGAAGCTTTGGCGCCCGCGAATCGCCGGGCCGTTCCAGCGCGGCTGGCGAGGTCGGAAATTCACCAAAAAAGACTGGCCGAATCAAATAGTTATCCCCAGGTCGCGGGCGCTACAAAGCATTGTTCGCAGGTGCAGAATCTGCTAGAAAAACTGTCAAATTCCGGGGCCCCGCGGACACCCCTGGCGGGGTGCGTCCAGGTCCCGAAAAACAGGTCCTTCAGGACCGGGAACGCGCCGCAACCGACCGTCCGAAATCGCCGCCGGGAAATTCCGCGTGACCACGCAGCCGACGCCGCCGCCCTTCGACATCGCGCCCGTAAGCCTCGAAGAGGAGATGCGGCGATCCTATCTCGATTACGCGATGAGCGTGATCGTGTCGCGCGCGCTGCCCGACGTGCGCGACGGGCTGAAGCCGGTGCATCGCCGCATCCTCTACGCGATGAAGGAAGCGGGCTACGACTACAACAAGCCCTATCGCAAGTCGGCGCGCATCGTCGGCGACGTGATGGGCAAGTACCATCCGCATGGCGACGCCGCGATCTACGATGCGATGGTGCGCCTGGCGCAGGACTTCTCGATGCGCCTGCCCCTGATCGACGGGCAGGGGAATTTCGGCTCGATGGACGGCGATCCGCCGGCGGCCCAGCGCTATACCGAGGCGCGGCTCGCCCGCGCCGCCGATGCGCTGCTCGAAGACATCGACAAGGATACGGTCAATTTCCAGCCGAACTACGACGAGTCCGAGCGAGAGCCGGTTGTGCTGCCGGCGCGGTTCCCGAACCTGCTGGTCAACGGGGCGGGCGGCATCGCCGTCGGCATGGCGACCAACATCCCGACCCACAACCTGGGCGAGGTGATCGACGCCTGCTGCGCCTATATCGACAATAACGACATCACGATCGACGAGCTGATCGAGAAGATTCCCGGCCCCGATTTCCCCACCGGCGGGATCATCCTGGGCACGGTGGGCATCCGCGCCGGGTTCCACCTCGGCCGCGGCTCGATCGTCATCCGCTCCCGCGCGACCGTGGAGGAGATCCGCAAGGATCGCTGGGCCATCGTGGTCACCGAGGTGCCATACCAGGTGAACAAGGCGCGCATGGTCGAACGCATCGGCGAGCTGGTGCGCGAGAAGGTGATCGAGGGAATTTCGGACCTGCGCGACGAAAGCGACCGCGAGGGCCTGCGCGTGGTGATCGAGCTGAAGCGCGAAGCGGTGCCCGAGGTGGTGCTGAACCAGCTCTACCGCCACAGCCAGCTCCAGATCAGCTTCGGCATCAACGCGCTGGCGCTGAACGGCGGGCGGCCCGAGCTGCTGGACCTCAAGTCGATCATCGCCGCCTTCGTGGCGTTCCGCGAGCAGGTGATCCGCCGCCGCACGATCTTCGAGCTGGGCAAGGCGCGCGACCGCGCGCATATCCTGGTCGGCTTGGCGATCGCGGTCGCCAACATCGACCCGGTCATCCAGCTCATCCGCTCTTCGCCCGATCCGGTGGAGGCCCGCACCAAGCTGATGGCGCGAAGCTGGCCGGCCGAATCGGTCGCGCCGCTGATCGCGCTGATCGACGATCCCGGCCACCGGGTCGAGCCGGACGGCACCTATCGCCTGTCCGACGCCCAGGCGCGCGCGATCCTGGAATTGCGGCTGCAGCGCCTGACGGGGCTCGAGCGCGAGAAGATCGCCGAGGAGCTGGACGGCCTCGCCAAGCAGATCAGCGAGTACCTGGAGATACTGGAATCGCGCGCCAAGCTGATGGGCATCCTGCGCGACGAGCTGGTCCAGATGAAGGAGCAGTTCGCCACTCCGCGCCGCACCACGATCGAGGCGCAGGAGGACGAGACCGACATCGAGGACCTGATCCAGCGCGAGGACATGGTCGTCACGGTCACGCTCGGCGGCTATATCAAGCGCGTGCCGCTCAGCGCCTATCGCGCGCAACGCCGCGGCGGCCGCGGCCGCGCCGGCATGGCGACGCGCGAGGAGGATGCCGTCAGCCGCGTCTTCATCGCCAACACCCATGACGCGATGGTGTTCTTCTCGTCCAAGGGCATGGCCTACCGGATGAAGGTCTACCGCCTGCCGCTGGGCAATCCCCAGGCGCGCGGCAAGGCGCTGGTGAACCTGCTGCCGCTCGACGAGGGCGAAACCATCACCACGCTGATGCCGATGCCCGAGGACGCGCGCGCGGCGAACGCGCATATCATGTTCGCGACCTCCACCGGCAACGTGCGCCGCAACGCGCTCAGCGACTTCGCCGACATCAAGTCGAACGGAAAGATCGCGATGAAGCTGGAGGAGGGCGGCGAGCGGCTGATCGCCGTCCAGCCCTGCACCGAGGCCGACGACGTATTGCTGGCGGCGCGCGGCGGCAAGTGCATCCGTTTCCCGGTTTCCGACGTGCGCGTCTTCGCCGGCCGCACCTCCACCGGCGTGCGCGGCATCAAGCTCACGAAGGACGACGAGGTGATCTCGATGTCCATCCTCCGCCATGCCGATTTCAGCGTCGAGGAGCGCAACGCCTTCCTGCGCCTCCAGCGCGCCAAGCGCGGCGACACCGAGCCCGAGCCGGAGGCCGTCGAGCCCGAGGCCGAGGAGGCCGCGTCGGGCGCGGCGGTCACGCTCTCGCGCGAGCGCATGGCCGAGATGGAGGAGATGCAGGACTTCCTGCTGGCCATCACCGAGAAGGGCTTCGGCAAGCGCAGCTCGGCCTACGAATATCGCGTCGCCGGCCGCGGCGGCCAGGGCATCGCCAATATCGAGGTGACGGAGAAGAACGGGCGGGTCGTTGCGACCTTCCCGGTCAAGGACAAGGACCACATCGTGCTGGTCACGGACGGCGGCCAGATCATCCGCTGCCCGGTCGACGACATCCGCGTGGCCGGGCGCAAGACCCAGGGCGTGACCGTCTTCAAGGTCGGCGAGGGCGAGCGCGTGGTATCGGTCAGCCGCCTGGGCGACGAAGGCGCCGAGGAGCCCGGCAACGGCAATGGCGGCGCGCACAAGGCCAACGGCGCGGGCAACGGCGTTGCCCCCCCTGCAAACGGAGCCGATGCGGATGGCGTCTAAGGAAAGGATCGGGGTCTACCCCGGCACGTTCGACCCGATCCACCGCGGCCACAGCGACATCATCCGCCGCGCCACGCGCATGGTGGACCGCCTGGTGGTCGGGGTCGCGATCAACGCCGGCAAGGGACCGCTGTTCACGTTCGAGGAGCGCCTGGCGATGGTGCGCGAGGAGATCGCGCACCTGGAAGGCGACGGCCCGAACGACCGGCTGAGCCAGCGCGTCGAGGTGCGCCCCTTCGACAATCTGTTGATGGACTTCACCGTTGCGGTCGGCGCCCGGGTGATCATCCGCGGGCTGCGCGCGGTCTCGGACTTCGAATACGAGTTCCAGATGGCAGGCATGAATGCCATCATGAACCCGGCGGTGGAGACGGTGTTCCTGATGGCATCCGAACGCCAGCAGTTCATCGCCTCGCGCTTCGTGAAGGAGATCGGCCGGCTGGGCGGCGATGTCAGCCATTTCGTATCGCCGCGCGTGGCCGGCCAGCTGCGCGACCGCTTCGCGCTGGAGCGGAAGAACGGCGGTGCCGCCCGCCTGATGCAGACCTTCAAGCCGGAGCCCGCGCCGCCGGACGAGTGACCGGCGTCCCCAGGGGGCATTTGACCCGCCGCCGCCTGGGGCCTATGAACACCGCCCGAACCCTCGCGGACGAGCCCGTAGCTCAGCGGTAGAGCATCTGACTTTTAATCAGAGGGTCCTGGGTTCGATCCCCAGCGGGCTCACCACAAAAACCAGGGATTCCTGGCACTTTCCAGCGATTGCCCGGTCGGCCGACCCGGCCGGAATCGGGAACGAACAGGCGTCTTCCCGCCGAAAACTGGCACAATCACGGCACACTGAGTTCGCGCCACGTTCACGCTCTGGCCAAGGAGCAATCGGTGGCGCCTGAGCGCGAGAAGACGCGGACCGTCGCCGCGGAGCTGCGGCAGCTCGCTGGCGACGTGCGGCGAATTGGGGACGGCTATCGATCGAACCCCGAAGCGGTGGCTATGGCGAAGGACGGAATCGCGCATCGCCTGATCGAGCTGGCGCGGGAGCTGAAGCCATGAGCGCCGCCGATATCGTCGCGGCCTTGGAAGCCGCCGAGGAATACACGCCCCTCGATCTGCAGCTCGCGGCGAAGGACTACAATGACGTGGGCAATGCCGAGCGCCTCGTCGCTCGCGCCGGCGCATCGCTCAAGTTCGTGCGCGAATCAAGCTGGTATGCCTTTGACGGAGCGCGCTGGTGCAAGGCGACTGGCGACAAACGCGCGGAGTTGCTGGCACAGGAAACGGTCAAAGGGATACGGGCGGAATTCTGGGCTTTGCGTGATCAGGGCCGGCGAGAGGGCGAGGCCGAAGACGAGTTCAAGAAGCGTGTCGCAACGCATTTTGGCTGGGCGATCCGTTCCGGTTTCACTCCGCGCATCAGAGGCATGATCGAGCAGGCGAGGTCCTTGCTCGAGATCCCCGCGGCGGCATTGGACGTTGATTCGTTCAAATTCAACGTTGGGAATGGCACGCTGCTGCTTCGCCCCGAGGAACGCGGCGGCATCGAGCTGCGGGCGCATGACCGGGAGGACCTGATTACCCGCGTTGCGCCGGTCGCCTTCGATCCCCAGGCAGCATGCCCAATGTTCCACGCATTCCTGGCGCGGATATTGCCGATCGCAGCCGACCGCGTGTTCCTGCAAACCTGGCTGGGCTACAGCCTGACCGGGGACGCCAGCGAGCAACGCATGGTCGTGCTGTGTGGCAGTGGCGCCAATGGCAAATCCACTCTCATGGAAGTCGTCAGCGCGGTCCTGGGGGACTACAGCACTGGACTTCCTTTCACGTCGCTCGCATTGGATGACCGGCGCCAAGGCGCTGCAGCGTCGCCCGACCTGGCACGCCTGCCTGGCGTTCGCATGGTCCGGGCCAGCGAGATGAAACAGAACACGCGCCTGGACGAGACGATGATCAAGGCGCTCACGGGTGGCGAGCCGATCACCGTCCGCCATCTCAATTGTCCCTTTTTCGAGTTCACGCCCGTCTTCAAGCTGACGCTCAGCACCAACCACAAGCCGATCATCCGCGGCGCGGACACGGGCATCTGGCGGCGCCTGGTGCTTGTACCCTTTACGGTCGAGATACCGGAAGCGGAGCGCGACAAGACGCTGGCGCTGAAGCTGAGGGGCGAGGCGCCCGGCATCCTGAACTGGCTACTCGACGGGCTGCGGCTGTGGTTCGACCATGGGCTGAGGGTGCCGGACTCGTTGCTGGTCGCGACAGGGAACTACCGCGCGGACAGCGATCCGCTCAGCGGCTTCCTCGATGTCGTGGTGCTGCGCGACCCGCACTCGACGGTATCGGCCAAGGAGCTGCGGGCGGCCTACGTGGCCTGGTGCAAGGCCAATGCGCTTGATCCGGTCGGCGAAACAATGTTCGGGCGCATGATGGGGGAGCGCGGCTATACGAAGCACCGCAGCGGCACGGTCAAGTACCTGGGCATCGCGATCGCGCCAGACTTCCAACAGGGCCAGGCGGAGGCCGACGAGGGGCAATTTTAACGAACCCTCCCTAACCCTCCCTAACTGTCCGGCCCGCAAGCCATTGGAAACAATAGTCCACTGAGGGTTGGGAGGGTTCGGACAGTTCCCTTGCTACGTGATGAGAGACGAAAAATGTTCAGATCAATATGGAAACTGTCCCTAACCCTCAACTGTCCGTCTCTGATGCTGCCATGAGCGATGATCCGTTCTACAAGACAGCGCTGTGGCGTGCTGTTCGCGTCACGGTGTTGCGTCGCGACCGTAAATGCAGCGTGCCGGGCTGCTATCGCGGGAGCGTGCATGTGGATCACATCGTGCCCCGCAGTCGCGGCGGGAGTGATGAGCTTCATAACCTGCGCGGCCTCTGTGCGAGCTGCCATGCGCGCAAGACCGCGAGCATCGATCGTGTGGGCGGGAGCGGGCGTATTCGACTGCCAGGCTGCGACGCAAATGGCAACCCGAGTGATCCGCACCATGACTGGAACAAGTAGCTATGCACAGCATGCATGCGGAAAGAAATCTCTCACAGCTAAGGGACCCCAACCGTCGGGGGCCACGGAAGCGAATTAGTTGAGGTGGCGGATTTCTGCCGTTCTGCGGTACGGGAGGACGCATAGCTCGCCATGGGCTTAAGGGGACCACGCGCGAAACCGATACCGACGGAGGCATCTGAAGCGCCTCCGCCGGCGCCGCCGTGGGCCGAGGATGGGCTTTCGCGGGCGGAGCGGGTGATCCGCTTCATCGAGACGCTGAAGCTCACCAGCGGCAAGAAAGCAGGCCAGCTCGTGCAGCTCCGGGATTGGCAATGCGCAATCATCCGCCGGATCTATGACCCGATCGGAGCCGATGATCTGCGGGAGGTCCGCACCGCCTTGATCACCATGGGCAGAAAGAACGGCAAGACATTCCTGTCGGCCGCCATCGCCATGGCTCACCTGTGCGGACCGGAGGCCGTCGCGCGTGGGCAGATATGCTCCGCCGCGGCCGACCGCGAACAAGCGGCGCTGATCTACCGAGAAATGGAAGCCTTCATCATGGCCGACCCGGCGCTGCGCCGCCGGACCAACCTGCAGCGCTTCCACCGCAAGATCGAGGACTTCCAGAACGGCTCTACCTACGAGGCCATGTCGAGCGACGCGCGCAAGGCCCACGGCCTGGGGCCGGCGCTGATCATCTGCGACGAGCTGGCCCAGTGGAAGGGGCGGGGCCTATACGACAATCTTACCACAGGCGTCGGCGCCGTCGCCGAGCCTTTGGCAATCATCATCAGTACCCAATCGAGTGACCCCAACCACATCATGTCCGAGCTGACGGGCTACGCACGCCAGGTGCGCGATGGCGTGATCGAGGATCCCAGCTTCGCGCCCTTCGTGTTCGAGGTGCCGATCGAAGCGGACCCCTGGGACGAACAGGCCTGGCGCCTGGCCAACCCGGCGCTGGGCGATTTCCGGTCGCTGGACGAGATGCGCAAGGCGGCTGAGCTGGCGCGCCGGATGCCATCGCGCGAAGCGGCCTTTCGCAATCTCTACCTCAATCAGCCGATCGACCCCGATGTGCGGTTCGTCGCCGGCGCCGACTGGAAGGCCTGCGCCGGCGCGGTCGACCCGGACACCTTGCGCGGCCGGCCATGCTGGGGCGGGCTTGACCTGTCCAGCACCACCGATCTGACGGCATTGGTGCTCTACTTCCCCGAGGATGGCGGCGCCGTGCTTCCCTACTTCTGGCTGCCCGAGGATGACCTGGCCGGCCGCGAAAGCCGCGACCGCGTGCCCTACACGCTATGGCGCAACCAGGGCCACATCGCGACCTGGCCAGGGAGGGTCACCGACAAGCGCGCGGTGGCGCTGCGCCTGGCCGAGCTGGCGAGCTTCTACGATATCCGCGAGATCGCGTTCGACCGATGGCGCATCAACGACTTCAAGAAGATCCTCGCGGACGAAGGAATAGATCTGCCGCTGATCGAATTCGGGCAGGGCTACAAGGACCAGGGGCCAGCGGTCGACGCGCTGGAGATCGCGATCCTGGGCCGCCGCCTGGCGCACGGCGGGCACCCCGTGTTGACCTGGAACGTGGCCAACGCGGCCGTCGAAACCGACCCCGCCGGCGCGCGCAAGATCACCAAGCAGCGCGCGATCGCCAGGGTCGACGGACTGATCGCATTGCTGATGGCAGTCGGCCTGCACAGCCGAACGCCGCAGCTCGAGATGGATTTCGAACGGCCGTTGGTGCTTAGCGCGTAGCCGCTATAGAGCGCGGAAAGCGTTGATTGCTGCCGCGACGCCCCACCCAAAAATTCCGAGGGCTGAGAACCCGCCGATGATCGCTATCACCCGCAGTCCATCCCCGAGCACGGCGCGCCATTTGACTAAGGAAAACTTGTGATCTTTGAACTTGTAAGCATGAGCGTAGGTCAACTGGCACAAGTACCCGATGCCGGCGCAAAAAACGCCTGTGACTACCCCGGCAGTGAACAAACATAGGGCAAAAGTGAGATGACCCAAGTGAATCTCGCTGGGGTTCGTGCTCGCGACATGAGGAATGAATGCCAAGAGCGCAACGGCAGCTCCCCCATTCACAGCGATTACGCTCTGTAGCGCTAGCTTGGCGAGATCGACCGCCCAAGCTTGAGTCGCCATGATCATTTGAATCTGCAGCTGCTTTTCCGCTATCTCGAATTGCGCTTGAAGCTTTCGCTCCTCAAATTCCTTGTCGGCTGACAATTGTCCCTCCTAGGAACGTGATGAAAAATCTCTAAGCATCTCCGATCTTCTCGATTGATATCCATTGCCGAAGCACATCTAAATCGATTGGCTGGCCGGTCATTGCATTTAGAGCCTGCGAAGCCAATACTCCAGAAGTGCTGACTGAGGAAGAGTTGAGCAAGAATCCGATACTCCGACCTGGCAAATGGCCTCCCTTGTCGCCTTGCGGCTGTTGAAAAGCATCAGGCGCCGCCTGCTTCTTCGTCTGATAATACAGCTCCTCGGCCAAACCGACCGTAGCGAGTCCAAAGCTGGCCACGACGGCGACTGCACGCTTTGTGTCTTTGTCCATGCAAATTTCCCTTTTGCATGGAACAACTTAAGAACCGCCTTGTGCTTCTTCAAGGCTGCGGCTCCATTTTCCGATTCGCGTGGCACACAGAATGCTTGTGCCTATCTTAATTCTGTGCGATACACAGAATGCGAGGTGGCCATGTCAAAGCTTCCAGCCTTAGTTTCAGCGCTTTCGGACTGTGACGAGCGTGGTCGATCAACGATTGAGCATATTGCGCGGGTTGTTCGCGAAGCTGGATTCATTCCAACCACCAAACGAGGCGCGGGCGCAGCGGAAATGACGATTCGCGAGGCGGCGAATCTTCTGATCGCCGCAAATGCAAGCGAGACGCCGAAAGAGGCTGCAATGGTGATCACACCCTATCGGGCGTTGACGCCGCTTCACCACAGAAGTTCGGATGACGCACTACCAATTCTTTCAGAGATTTTGACAGCTCAGAATTTCGGAGTGGCGTTGGAACGCCTGATTGAACTCGCACCGACCTTCCTCGGCGCTCTGTCGGCGCACATTGATGAGGCGTTCAAGGACGATTCGGAAGACGGGCGTGCGATCCTCAAAGACTTGATGCTAAAGCGTGGTCACCACGCCGGGATAGGCGTCGTGTTTCATCGTCCCACTCTCGTGGCCTCCATTCGACTTTGGCTTACGAACATGAGGGCCGAATGGCATTTCAATGTGGATGCATCTCTCCTGATGCGCGGCCACTACCCGGACACGCGCCGCGATCGCGAGACTTCTGTCAAAGTCGGCTTGAAAACACTTCTTAAGCTATGGGCGGCCGTAGCGGTTGAGGACGCCGCACAATGAGTCCCCCGGTGCGCGCCCCGACTTATCGGCTGCGTGGTCCGGCCGGGAACACCAACGCCTCTGCACCAGGCGCGCGCATCGTCGGCCGACGTTCGCTCGAAACGTTGGTCGGAAGTCTTCATCGCGTGAAGTGCAAAGAGGCGATGAACACACCCTTTCACAAAGCCCGCCGTGATGGCGCGCGAATCCCAGTGGCCATGGTGGCCCGAGAAGGAGCTTTTTATCATGACGCTTGCCGAGATCCGTGCTCGCCGTAAGGCGATCAAGACCGAGCTGGAGAAGCTCACGACCGAGGCGCGCAGCGCCGGGCAGGATGAACTCACCGGCGACGCCGCGGCGCAGTGGGACAAGCTGCGCGGCGAAGACAAGGACCTTGAGGCGCGCGAAGCGCGGGCGGTCGAACGCGATGAATTCGACCGCAAGGCAACCGGCAAGCCCATCGACGGCAACCCGGAGACCCGCGAGCTGCAGCCCGGCGATGCCTGGGCGCTGACGCCCAAGCAGCGCATGGCGGACTACGTGGCCCGCAGCATCGCTGGTGGGTCCACCGGCGAGCCGGTCTCGGCCGGCCGCCTGATCGGCGCCATGCTCACGGGCAACTGGCGCGGTGCCGAGCGCGAACAGCGCGCGATGGGCAGCGTGCCCGCCACCGCCGGTGGCTACTTCCTGCCGGAGACGGTCGGCGCGCAACTTATCGACCTGGCGCGCAACGCCTCGGTGCTGACGACTGCAGGTGCGCTCAGCATCCCGATGTCGACTCCAAGCCTGCGGCTGGTGCGGGTGCTGTCCGACCCCACGGCGCAGTGGCGCAACGAGGGCGCCGTGATCACCGAATCCGATGCGACATTTGGCGCCATCAACATCCAGCCGACCAGCCTGGCCGCGCTGGTGCGCGTCAACAACGAGTTGTTGGAGGATGTTCCCAACTTCGCCGCGACGATCGAGATGATGCTGTCGGCGCAGCTCGGGCTGAAGCTGGACTATGCCGGACTCTATGGCGCCGGCGTCAATGCCGAGCCGCTGGGGCTGCGCCAGTTCACCGGCTTGAACGAGATCGTGATGGGGACGAACGGGGCGCAGATTGCGGACTACGACAAGTTCCTCGACGCCATCAAGCTGGTCGAGGATGCGAACGGCGCCGCCGGCACCGTGGTCTACGCGCCGCGCACCAAGAACACCCTGGCCAAGCTGGTGACCGGCATCAGCGGTGACAAGACCAAGCTGGCGGCGCCGGCGGACTATTCGGCGCTGCAACGCCTGGTCTCCAATCAAATCAGCATCGCCGAAACCCAGGGCAGCGCCAGTACGGCGAGCACGGCCTTTGTCGGCGACTTCGCCCAGATGGGGTTCGCGATCCGCTCGAATATCCAGATCGAGGCGAGCCGGGTCAGCGACGATACCTTCAAGAAAAACCAGACCCAGATCCGGGCAATCATGCGCGCGGACGTGGCGATCTTCCGCCCGACGCACTTCACCCGGATCATCGGCATCATCCCGTGAGTGCATCCCCTCACGTGGAGCGCCGCCAGGCCGCCGAGTGGCGCCTTGATGCGCGCCGGCTCGAAGGCTTGGCGGCGCCATACAACAGCCGCACGACGATCGCCGATTTCACCGAGGCGATCGCGCCGGGCGCCTTTGCCGGCGCGCTGCGCCAGGGCGCCGACGTGGTGGCTTTGGTGGACCACGATCCCGGCCGGCTTCTGGCACGCACCCGCAGCGGCACGCTGCAGCTCCGCGACGACGCCCGCGGCCTGATGTTCGCGCTGGAGATCCCGGATACCCAGCTCGGCCGCGACATCGCCGCCATGGTCACGCGCGGCGACGTGGGCGGGTGCTCGATCGGCTTTCGCGTGCCGAAAGGCGGCGACGAATGGCAGGGTCGCGATCGCACGTTGCGCCGGGTCGACCTGGTGGACGTGTCCATCGTCCAGACCTTTCCCGCCTACGCGGACACTTACGTCTCGACGCGAATGCGCAGCGCCGGCGTTCATGGGCCGATCTCGCTGCTGTTGGCGCAACGCATGCTGGACGCGATGTGATGAAGGGTTGGCTTTCCCGCCTCGGCCGCCGGCGCGAACAGCGCATGGAGGTCGCGACCCAGCAAAGCCTCAGCCTGGTGCAGTGGCTAGGGGGCGAACAGCATTTCGGGCAGACGGTCAATGCCCTGCGAGCGGAATACCTCAGCGCCAACACAGCAGCGATCGACGCCATCGCCGGCACCACCGGCGCCCTGCCGGCCCTGGTCTTCCGACGCAGCGCCGCGGGGCGCGAGGAAGACCCGGAACATCCCTTGGCGCGCGTGGTCCGCGACGGGTGGCTTGATACGCTGAGCTGGGTCGACGGCATGCAATGGCTGATGGCCGAATGCCTGCGCTACGGCAATGCCCTGGCGGAGAAGGTCACCGCGCCCGACGGGTTTACCTTGAGCGGCTTGCGCCCGCTTCCCTGGTGCTGCGTGTTGCCGCGCATCCTCGACAATGGCCGCCTGGTCTTCGACGTCACTGACATTCCGTCCGGCCGCATGCGCCGGCTGCTGGATACCGAGGTGCTGCACCTCAAGGACCGGAGCGACGATGGCGTGCTCGGCCGCGCCCGCATCTCGCGCGCGCGGCCCGTGATCGCGGGCGCCCTGGCGCTCAGCGAATTCACCGGCAAGACCTTCGAAAACGGCGCATTCCCCTCCGGGGCGCTGACCGCGCAGGGCCGGCTCAACGAAGCCCAGATCAAGCAACTCGAGGCGATGTGGAAGGCCGCGCACAGCGGCACGCGCAACACCGCGCGCACGATGATCCTCGACTCCGGCGTGAAATACGAAGCCTTCAGCCATTCGCCCGAGGACACCGAGATGACCGCGGCGCGGCGCCTGGCGATCGAGGAAGTGGCCAGGCTCTATCAGGTGCCGCCGCCGATCATCGGCGACCTGTCGCATGGCACCTTCACCAACAGCGAGACCTTAATTCGGTTTTTCGCGCAAAGCACCATCGCGACCTGGTGCCGCAAGATCGAGGCGGAGTTCAAGCGCTCGATCTTCACCGCGGCGGAACGGCGCACGCATGATTTCGAGCTGGACCTGTCCGGCCTGTTGCGCGGCGACCCGGAAACCCGCTGGAAGTCGCACGAGATCGCGCTGCGCAACAAGGTGCTGACGCCGAACGAAGTGCGCGAGGTCGAGGGCTGGAACCCGCGCGAGGGCGGGGACCGCTTTGATGCCCCGGCGCCGGCAGTTGCACCGATCATTGGAGCGGCGTAGGATGATGGTGGAGCGTGGAAACTCCCTGAGCGGCTGCCGCCCCCGAAAGCATGGCGGCATTTTTGCGCCCTGTGGACCGCGTTCCGGGGGCGCGAGGCGCATGTCCAAGGGCGAAAGCCCTAAAGGCCGCGCGGCTTGTCTCAGGCAAGTTTCCAACCCCCGGAGCACAGGCGGCATGGAAACCCTCTGTGCTTCGGCAACGCCGAACCTGAGGGACCTTGCCATGCCTAAAATGGCCCGCGGCCGTAAGGCCAAGCATACGATTGTTGCCGACACTGCATTCCAGGCCTGGACCTGGCGCGCCATGACCATCGAGCACCTGTGGCGCCAGCTCGGGGATTGGTGGGACGTGATGCGCGCGATCGAGGCAGCGGCCAAGACCACGCCCGAGTCCGGGCTGTCGCTCGAAAACCAGGACACGCACGCCACGCATGCCGCGGACGCGCTGCGCGACGCGATCCTGTTGCAGCCCGCCAAGCGCATGCTGGACGCACGCATTCAGCTTCGCCTGGCGGCGGAAATGATCGACAAAGTGTACCGCAACAAACTGGAAGAGCCCGAGCACGACGCGTGCCTGAAGATGGCGGCGGCGGGGCTTTCCTCCGCCATCGCGGTGATCGACGCGGGCCAGCCGCCACTGCCCGGTACGGCTAACGAAGTGTTCACGGGCGGTCGACCGGAATGGCTCTTCCACGACACGATGCGGCCGGGCGAGGAGAAGCTGAGCGCATGACGGACCTGCCCATGCCGGCGCCGCTGCTGCTGACTGCGCCTGGCGCCGCGCGCCGGCTGGGCATTTCCGAAAAGTCGCTGAAGCGCGAGGTCGGCCGGGGCAGGGTGCGCTTCATCCTGATCGGCCGGCGCAAGATGTTTCGAGAGACGGACCTGTTGAGGTTCCTGGACGAGGCAACGCTATGCGAATCTTCAGACGCAAGGGGTCGCCCCACTGGTGGTACGACTTCGCGATCCGTGGTCGTCGGTTTCGAGGAAGCACGCAAACGGACGACCGCCAGCTCGCGGACCAGATCGCGTCCAAACTCCGCACCGACGAGCTGCTGAGTGTCACGACGGGCAAGCGGCCGACCCTCACGCTCGATGGCGCGTTCGGGAAGTGGTGGATCGAGCACGGGCAATACCTGCGATCGGCCGGCCGCACCGAGAACGCGGCCGACAACCTGCTGCGCCGCCTGGGCAAGACCGTGATGCTGGATTCGGTCGACGATGCGATGGTTACGCGCCATGTCGCGCGACGGCGGGCGCAGGTCTCGGACTCCAGCGTCAATCGCGAACTAGCGCTGTTGCGCTCGATCATGCGAATGGCCGACCGCAAGTGGAAGGTCGCGGTCGGCCAGGTCGATTGGTCGCTGCACCGGCTGGCGGAGCCCGAGGGGCGCGAGCGCTTTCTGTCGCCCGAGGAAGCCGATCGGCTGATGGTCGCGGCCGCGCCGCATCTGCGGCCGGTGATCGCCTGTGCGCTCATGACCGGCCTGCGCCGCGGCAACATCATCGCCCTGGACTGGCGCCAAGTCGATCTTCGCGCCGGCCTCATCACGGTCGGGGCGAAATCCCGGCGACCGGGCGGCAAACGCCTGGTCGTGCCGATCGCCGCCCCGCTGCTGACTATCCTTGCGAACATGGCGCCGTGCGCGGAAGGCCGGGTATTCGCGGGCTGGAAGCGGCCGGGGCGGCGAGGGGAGACGATGCCCCTTGGCGACATCAAGACGGCCTGGCGGGCCGCCTGCGCCCGCGCCGGCCTACCCGGCGTGCGCTTTCACGACCTGCGCCACACGGCAGCCAGCTGGATGATCCAGGCCGGTGTGCCGCTGGACGTGGTGCAGAAAATCCTCGGCCACTCCGATATCAAGCTGACGCAGCGCTACGCGCATCGCGCGCCAGGCGCGCCGCGCGAGGCGGTCGAGGCGATCGGCCGCCAATGGTCGCCGGCCGGCACGATCACGGCACACGCGCCTAAGGCGCGGAAGGCAAGAGCATGATGCTGCTGAGCAATCACGAAACGAAGCGCGGCCCTTTTAATCAGAGGGTCCTGGGTTCGATCCCCAGCGGGCTCACCACGACTTTCCGGCGGTTCCTTGTCCGGAGCGCCTCGGCCAAGCCTCGCAGAGGGAACCCCGCTTGCACCGCCGCATTCATCTTCCGGGAAATCCGGGAGCATCGCATGTTCAACCTGGCTCAAGCCGTGGTCTGGGGCGCGATCTTGATCGGCGCCTCGCTGAGCGCCCAGGCGCAGACATCGTCTCCCGAACCGGCGAAGGCCGGCGCGGCCGCGCAAACCGCGAGCCCCAATGCGGGAACGGGAAGCAAGCCCAATCCGGAACCCGAGTCGGATTCGCATAACGTGCAGAGCACGGACCCGCAGGGCCGGCACTGCGCGAAGGATGCCAAGACCGTTCCGGCCCACCAGGCGGCGAACAACGCGCAGCAGTGCAAACAGTAGCGGCGCATCGCGGGACGGCTGGCGGATGGCCGGAACCATGGCCCGAAGACGCCGTTCTCCAAGCTTGTCGGTTCAATCGAGGTGGAGGGTCTGGCGATGGCAAAGGCATCCGGCATGAACGCGATCGAGCTGCTGAAAGCCGATCACCGGAAGGTGGAAGAGCTGTTCGAGAAGTTCGAGAAGGCCCGCGGCGCGAAGGCCGACATCGCGAAGAAAATCTGCCACGAGCTGATCGTCCATGCGATCCTCGAGGAGGAGATTTTCTATCCCTCCCTGCGCGGCAAGGTCGAGGACAGCCTGCTCGACGAATCCTATGTGGAGCATGACGGGGCGAAGATGCTGATTGCCGAAATCCTCGCCGGCTCGCCCGACGACGATTTCTACGATGCGAAGGTTTCCGTGCTGTCGGAAGAGATCAAGCATCACGTGAAGGAGGAGGAGAAGCGCGGCGAGGGTCTGTTCGCCCAGGCGCGCGCGGCCGGCGTGGACCTGGACGCGCTCGGCGCGGAAATCGCGGCGCGTAAGGAGGCGGTGCAGCCGGAGGTGGAGGCCGATGCGGCGGGAATGATCGAGACCCGCACCATCCAGGGCGCGCCGCCGGCCAAAGGCACGCCGCCGGTCTATCAGGAAGCGACGCTGCGATAAGCCCGGATCCCGTTCAGCTCCTGGCCGTCGGGTTGTCGGCGGCCAGGGCTGGCTACCCTCTGCCGCGGAACTCGGGATAGAGCGTCATCCCGCCATCGACGAACAACGTGGTGCCGGTAACATAGTCCGCTTCGTCGGACACGAGCCAGGCCACGGCGCGGGCCACGTCCATCGGCTCGCCGATCCTGCCATACGGTATCAGGCGCATCAGGTTCGCGGCGGCCTCCGCCGTCTGCCAGGCTTCCTTGTTGATCGGAGTCTTGATTGCCCCGGGTGCGACCGCGTTGACCCGGATCCGCATCGGCGCGACCTCCTGCGCCAGCGACTTCATCAGCATATTGATGCCGCCCTTCGAGGCGGCGTAGTTGGCCTGAAATGCCCAGGGTATGACTTCGTGGACGGAGCTGGTGAACACGATCTTGCCGATCGCGCCCGCTTCGCGCGTGGCATCGCGCTTGAGGAAATGCCGGACTGCCTCGCGTGCACATAGGAACGCACCCGTCAGATTGACGTCGATGACGGACCGCCATTGATCGAGGCTCATCTCGGCGAAACGCACCGTCCGCTCGATTCCGGCGTTCGCCACCATGATGTGCAAGTCGCCGAACTGCGCGATGGTCTCCGCGACCAGGGCTTGCACGTCGCCTTCCTTGCTTACATCGGCCGCGACGGCGCGCGCGGTGCCGCCCTGCGCCGCAATCCGGTCCACCACGTCCGCCGCTTTGGATCTTGAATTCGCGGAAGGCGGATGGTTGACCACCACCTTCGCGCCGGCGGCGGCAAACGCCTCCGCGATCGCGCGCCCGATCCCCGACGATGCGCCCGTCACGACGGCAACCTGTCCTGTCAAGCGCGTCATGCCCGTTCATGGCGTTGTGGAGAGGCATTGGCCCAGCCGACCGAAAACGGCCTGTTCGTCCTTCCGTTCCGGATTGGGCCTTGCTGGTGCGTACGGAATTGGACCGAGTCCCCCACTTGTTCCGTCATACCCGCCCCGCCACTTCTTCGACACTTGCCGCTGTGGTCGCGAGGCAACGATGTCGATCCGCTTCGATCACGACTGGCTGCACCGCGACTCCGGCGATGCGGGGGCCGATTTCATCATCGAGGCGTTCGACGGCACCCGCGTGGTGCTCTTCAGGATCGAGCGCCTTGTTGCAATGGCGAACGTTCCGACGCGGCAATCCGGCGCGATCGCCAATGTCCTCGACGGCTGGGGCGAAGCGCTGAAGCGCGCCTGCGTCCGTGCCTACGCGCGCGGCGGGACGGACGATCGGGCAGCGATCCGCGTAGGGGCGGGCGATTTCGCGCCATAGACAGCTCGACATCGCCAAGAAAAGCCTCGCCAGGTGGGGAGCCCGGCGAGGCGTTCGAAGTAGTGAGGTCCAGGCGTCGATGTCGGGCGACGCCGCACGGTCAAGGCGCCAATGACATCTCGGTTGCACGGGCCGTCCGAAAAACCTGTGGAAATCTACGTCTCAAGCGGTCCCCAGCGATCGAACTGGGTGCTGACCTCGATGCGCAGCGACGCAATGATGAGCGTCGATACGTCCTTGCCGTTCTTCGACACCGGCAACGTCAGGCGGGCGTAGCGGTAGGGCCGGTCGTTCGCCAGCGCCTCGATGGCGTATAGCGAGGGCGCCCCGGTTTGCCGCGCCTCCTCGTACTGCTCGGTGACGATCTTCGCATATTCCGCACTCTGGAAGTCGAGCGTCGTCTTGCCGGTCATGTCGGCCCGGTCCGGGTTTGTCGTGCGCGTTCCGTAGCGGCGAAAGCGGAACCGCTTCGGGCCTTCGACCGCGACGACATGGATACGGCCCATGACCCGCTCGAACTCGCCGCTGCTCAGGTCGAATTCCGCCGGCATCCGGCGCGCGCCGCGATACTGGTTCCAACGTTCGTAGAGAAGGGCGAATTGCGTGTTGGCGATGTACTCGACGGGAACAGGTGTCGCTGACAGCAGCTTGAAATCCGCCATGGTTCCTCGTGCCGCTACAGCGCGGCTTCTGCACTGGCGCGGCGCATTCTAAGGCGCGGCGAATGAAATTAGAATTGGGGCAAGGTCGCAAACGCGCGCGTTGCATTGGGTTGCAGGAGTTCAATCGCGCTCACGCTGGTCACAATCGCTTAGCGTAGGGATGGACTAGAGTAGCTTCTACGGCAATCACGCCGCGCGAAGGGGGGACTGAGCGATGCGTTGGGCATGGGGCGTGCTTCTCTGGGCCACCACGATCTGTATCAGCATCGCGGCGGCCGGCGGGCTGATGGCTTGGAAGCCGTGACACTTGGCGGGCAGCCCACGGATGACCTTTCCGTGATCCACCCACAAGCCGGGCGCGGCTATGCGGACAGGGTCGGCAATCCGCATGTGCGGCGGGGAACGCCCGCGTTCGGTCGCGCGTTTGTGCATCGCAACAGGCGGGGTGCACCGGACAATGAGTTTCGGATGGGCGGTTTTGTTCTGGATCGCGGCAGGACTGGCAACCGTGCTTGCGTTCGACGGTCTGCTGTCAATAGTGAGCCGCAGAACCTTCGCATCCGGCGCGCGTTGTGGGCAGGCATCGCTTGAGGTTCAGACCCTACCCTGACCCCAGCCGCAGGTGATGCACCGGACCCCGATTCATCGGCCGATGGATCGGGGTTCCCGCATTCAGCCCACCGATCCGCGCCACGTTGCCCAGGCGAATTGCCGGCTCTATCATGCTGCTGGCAAAGGCGGGGAGCGGAGCATGAAAGCCTACGTTGTGGTGCAGGAGCGCGTCGACGACGAGGCGGTTTTTGCGGCGTATCGCAAGGAAGTTCTGCCGACCGTTTCCGCTCACGGCGGCCGGTTCGTGGTACGCGGCGGCAAGCTGAGCATCGTCGAAGGCGAATGGAAACTGCCGCGGCTGGCGATCATCGAGTTCCCGTCGCGCGACAAAGCCGAAGCCTGGTATCGCTCGCCGGAGTACCAGAAGGTATTGCCGCTGCGGTTGAAAAGCAGCATTGGAAACTTGGTAATTGTCGACGGCGCGGAGTAGCCTCGCGCTGATCCTGGCCGCAATTCTTGGCTGGGGCGCCGCCGCCCGGGCCGAGACGCCGCAGTTCTGGGTTCAGATCGCGGCCGCGGCGAACGAGGCAAAGGCAAATGCACGGCTCCGGGAAATAGCACAGCACAACGGCACGGTGCGGCAGGCGCAAGAAGCCGGCCGGATTCTCGTCTACAAGCAAGAGGACAAGCGCGGCGACCTCTGGCGCGTGCGGATCGGCCCGTTCGACACCCACGAGCTGGCACGGCGATATTGCGGCCAGCTGCGAAACGAAGGGCAATCCTGCCTGGCCGTGCGATAACGCCTTGACTTCGACGGGAACGAACATATTTGCGGTTTCTTAACCGTTGGTCCGGCATGGTCCGGACCGGCGGATCGGCTGCCGGGTGGAATCGGGACATAGCTGCCCATGGCGAGCATCCTTGTAATCGACGACCATGCTGCCGTGCTCGAAACGGCGAAGGTCGTGCTCGCGAAACAGGGCCACGAAGTCCGTACGGCTCCGAATGGCAAGCTCGGCATGTCCCTTAGCAGCCGGCGACGGTTCGATCTCATCATCACCGACATCATCATGCCCGAGCAGGACGGCATCGAGACCATCGAGCAGCTGCGGCGCGTTTCGCCCGACCTGCCGATCCTGGCGATCTCCGGTTGCGGCATGGTGGGCGACACGGATTTCCTCAAAGCCGCCTTGGCGATGGGCGCGAACGACACCCTCGCCAAGCCTTTCCGCGCCAGCGAGCTGGTCGACAAGGTAAGCGCTTTGCTGGCCACCGTGTCGGCCGCCCGCAGCGCGGCCACCGACAGCCTGCGCGCAAGCTCTCCCCTCTAGCCGGCCCGCACTGGTCCGACCGCGCGTCCTCCGCTATCGTTGCCGGCCGCCATCTACCGGCAGGCCGAGGCATTGATGTTCTCCCATCCCGAATACGATAGCCATGAGCGCGTGGTCTATGTGCGCGAGGCGCGTGCCGGGCTGTCGGCCATCATCGCGCTGCATTCGACCGCGCTGGGACCGGCCTTCGGCGGCTGCCGGATGTGGCCCTATCGCGACGACGCGCAGGCGCTCGCCGACGTGTTGCGCCTGTCGCGCGGGATGACCTACAAGGCGGCGATCTGCGAGTTGCCGTTCGGCGGCGGCAAGTCGGTCATTCTCGGCGATTCCCGGCGCGACAAGACGCCCGAGCTCCTGCGCGCCATGGGCCGGGCGGTCGAAAGCCTGAACGGCCGCTACATCATCGCCGACGATGTCGGCACCACGCTCGACGATCTCGTCGTCATGCGCCAGGAGACCAGCTACACCGCCGCCGCGACTGCCGCGGCGAAAGCGCCGCTGCCCGTCACCGCGTTCGGCGTCTTCTGCGCGTTGCGCGCCGCGGCCAAGCACTATTTCGCCCAGGATGACTTCAAGGGTCTTCGCGTCGCCGTCCAGGGGCTGGGGAACGTCGGCATGCCGCTCTGCCGGTTCCTCCACGAAAGCGGCGCGCGGCTGGTGGTCTGCGACATGGACCAGGCGCGTGCGGGCCGGGCCCGCGAGGCGTTCGCCGCGCAGGACGTTCCCGTCGACGCGATCTACGATGCCGAGGTCGATATCTTCGCGCCCAGCGCGCTTGGCGGCATCCTCAACGACCAGACGATCGGTCGGCTCAAGGCCAGGCTGGTCTGCGGCGGCGCCAACAACCAGCTCGAACATTCACGGCACGACGCGGCGCTGGCGCAGCGTGGCATAGCCTACATTCCGGACTACCTGGCGAATGCCGGCGGCGTGATCGATTTCTACCAGGAAGCGATCGACGACCGGCCGGAGGCGGTGATGAAATCGGTCGAACGCATTGGACGCATCACCGCCGCCGTGCTGGCGCAGGCCGAACGGGAAGGCGCCCGGCCATTGGCGGTCTGCGACGCGACCGTGCACCGCCGTCTCAAGGCTGCCCGCTGATTTCGTCCTCGTCGCGGGGCTTGCCGATCTTCTCGCGCTTCTTCTGCACCTCTTCCAAAGGCCGCAGCGGCCGGCGCAGGTAAGGGCTGATGGCCGGGACCTCGTCCTTTGCCTTCGGGGATTTGTCGTCGCGCGCCGTCGAGAAGCACCACAGCTTTGCGGCGGGCGGCAGGCGGTCTAGCGTAACGGCGGCGGCGGCGAACATGCCAAGGCTCCTGGCTTCTTAAGAAACCGACCCTAGGCGGAACCGCCAGTCGCCGGCTGTAAACGCGCGCACAGCACCGCTGTGGCGGCGGTCACATCGCCCTGTGCGCCCCGTCACACCGGCCGGTTGCTCTCACCTGCCGGCTGCGCGCTTAACCCTCTGTTCCGACACGAAATGCTGCAGTATGTTGCGGGTGGGCAGCGTGCCGGGGGGCGGTGCGCGGGGGGCAAGGCCATATGGCAGGCGTGGCCGAGTACGGCTTGGACGGAATTGCGCTGTTCGCGGCGCTCGCGCCGGCGCAGCGTATGGCGCTGGAGCAGCAGTGCCGCTTCCAGCGCTATGCCGCCGGCGAGGAAATCATCAACCGGCGGGCGCCGAGCCGCGACTTGTTTTGCATCGTCCGCGGCGGGGTGCGCATCGAGATCCATGCTCCGGGCGGCCGCGACCTGAGCTTCGAGGATATCGAGGCAGGCGGGCATTTCGGCGAGCTGTCTTGCCTCGACGGCCAGCCGCGCTCGGCCTCGGTGGTGGCGCTGCTCAACACGGTGGTCGCCACGGTGCCGACGCCGGCGCTGGAGCACGTGTTGCTGGAAAATCCGGCAATCGCGCTGGCGCTGATGCGCCGCATGGCCGAGATCATCCGCCATGCCACCGGCCGCATCCTCGATCTAAGCACGCTCGGCGCCAACAACCGCATCTATGCCGACCTTCTGCGCCGCGCCAGGCCCAGCCCCGGCCTGGGCGCCAAGGCGGGCGTGATCCATCCCATTCCGACCCATCAGGACCTTGCCGGCCGGGTCAGCGTTACGCGCGAGACGGTCACCCGCGCGCTGGGCGATCTCGCGCGTGCCCAGATCGTGGTCAAGGACGGCGCCCGGCTGGTCGTACCGGATATGGAGAAGCTGCTGGACATGGTCACCAGATTCCGCGGCGACGTCGTCGGCCACCCGAAGCTCGATTGGTTCCTCTAGCGATGGCCGGCGCGGCGCCCAAAGGTTGCATCCAGACCGTCTTGGGTCCCATCGCGCCCGAGGCGCTCGGGCCGACGCTGATGCACGAGCACCTGCTGTGGGATATCGCTCCGCCCTCGCTGGCGGCTCGCAACGATCCGGGCCCCGAGATCACGCTGGAGACGTTCTGGAAATATCATTACGGCGAAATTTCCTTTCCAAGGAACTACCGGCTGCACGACGTGGCGGTCGCCATCGACGAGGTAGGGCGGATGCGCGCCGATGGCGGCCGCGCCATCGTCGAGCTGAGCTGCGGCGGGTTGAAGCCCGATCCGCGCGGCCTGCAGGCGGTCGCCGAGGCGACCGGCGTCACCATCGTCATGGGCTGCGGCTACTACGTCGAGGAGTACCAGGACCCGCGCAATCGCGAGCGCAGCGTCGAAGACTTCGCGCGCGAGATCGTCGCGCAGGTGACCGAAGGCGCCTGGGGCACGACCGTGCGCGCCGGCATGATCGGCGAGATCGGCTGCCAGGCGCCCTGGACGGCCCTGGAGAAGCGGGTGATGCGGGCCGCGCTGATGGCGCAGCGCGAGACCGGCGCGGCCGTGAACGTGCACCCCGGCCGCCATCCCGACCAGCCCCAGGAGGTGGCCGATTTCGTGCGGGCCAACGGAGGCGACCTTGCGCGCGTCGTCATCAGCCACATCGACCGGACTATCTTCGACCTCGATCGGCTGCTGCGTCTCGCCGACACCGGTTGCACGGTGGAATTCGACCTGTTCGGCGTGGAGACGGCGTTCTACCGGCTGTCCGACATCGACATGCCGAACGATGCCACGCGCCTGCGGCTGATCCGCGAGCTGATTGCCCGCGGCCATCTCGATCGCATCGTCATCTCGCACGACATCTGCTACCTGACGCGGCTCACGCGGTTCGGCGGGCATGGCTACGGCCACATCTTCCGCAACGTGGTGCCGATGATGCGCCGCCGCGGCTTCTCGCAGGACGAGATCGACGCGATCCTCGTGCGCAACCCGCGGCGCTTGCTCACGATCGGTTGAATCCCGCGCCGACGGATCGGCGTTTCGTCAGTCGCCTGGCGACGCTGCTCCCGCCTTCTTCAGAAAAGCGATCAGGTCGGCGCGGTCCTGCTCGTTGGGCACGCCGGCGAAGCCCATGCGCGTACCGGGCACCAGCTTGGTTGGTCCCTGCAGGAAGCGGTCGAGCGTCATCTCGTCCCAGGTCAGGCCGGAATTCTTCATTGCCGGTGAATAGGCGAAGCCGTCGATGCTCGCCGCCCGCCGGCCGACAACGCCTTTGTGGCGCGGTCCGATCCGGTCGCGATCGAGCGAATGGCAGCCCTCGCACCGCTCGTAGATTCTTTCGCCGCGCACGGGATCGCCGCCGGCGAAGCAAGGCGATGCAAGCGCCATCAGCGCAAGCGCCATCAGCAAGGCGCCGAAAGCTGCGCCCGTCACCGTACGTCGCATGGCATTTCCTCTGGGAGGGGGAAGGGCACCCCGTTCCCGCCGCCGTTGAGAGGGGGGCAGGCGGGCGGGAACGGGGCGCCCCAATCGGCGCGTTGGTCGGAAACGCGCACGACCGTTTTTCGGCCGCCTTACGAAATGGCCAGCGCGTCCGGCAGGCCTTCGCCCAGCGCATTCTGCAGGACGACCCAGTGCATCGACTCGTCGGCGACGAGGCGGCCGGCCGCGGTCTTCAGCGCCGGGGACTGGAACACCGGGATCGCGCCCAGATAGGCCGATGCCGCGCCCTTCTCCAGCTTGGCGGCGAACTTCAGCACGTCCTCCGCCTTCTTCAGCTTGTCGGCTGGAAAGTTGTATTCGGCCATCGTCTTGCCGCTCACGGGCGCGCCGCCCATCTTCTTGATCGTGCTCTCCAGCAGGTCGCGATGCTCCTTGTGGTGGTCCTGGAAGGTCTTCGCGACCTTCAGCGTGCCGTCCTTCAACAGCCCGCTCTTGGCGCCGAGTTCGTAGGCGGCGATCGCCTCGTGCTCGAGGCCGAGCGCGGTGTTGAGGATCGTGAGGTCGTCGGGGGCCGCCGCCGACGCGCCGCGGATCAGCGCTTCGTTGCCCGCCAGCATGGCGATCGCCACGCCGGACAGCAGCGCCGTGCCGGTGCCGGTCAAGAAGCGGCGGCGGTTGGCGATGGACGCCGGCACGATCAGGTTCGTTTGGCTCATGGTTCTTCTCCCTCGTTGGAACACGATTGCCGGCACCCATCAGCCGGCAGAGCCCGACCTTGCGTCGGGTCATGCGGGGATTACGGGCGGCCTCGGGTGGCGGACGCGCTCTTGACGCGAACGTGAGCCGGCGTGAGCAGGAGGGATGGAGCCGAAGGGATGCTTAAGCGGCGTAGTACCCGCGCACGAACAGAAGCGCGCCGGTCGCGGACGCAATGGGCGGATGCGGCAGATCGCGGGCGGCGCGGTGGTAGTCCCCGGCATGGAGCGCTAGATCGCCGATGGCGATTGCGCCCTCCATCACCAGGCACTCCTCGTCCGAGGGATGGTCATGCGCCGGCAGGCTGGCGCCGGGCGCCAGGCGCAGCAGGAACGACCGCCGCCCGTCAGCCGGGTCGACCGACAGCGTCTTTACGGTCACACCGGCATGAATCTCCTGCCATTCGCCCGCGGCGGCGCGGATGGTCAGGTTCGGGCCGGGCTTGGCGATCCTCTCTTTGATGGCGGCCCACAGTCGGGGCGGGGGCGGCTCCTCGCTTGCCGCCTCGACCAACGGCGCCAGGCGGCTCCGCCAGGCATCGACCATGCGGCGGGCATTCGCATCACCGGCCAGCCGCCGGACGAAGGCGTCGCGCTCTTCGCCGGCCAGCGTTCCCAGCACGTACTCGCCGGCCAGCAGGTCCAGGGCGTCGGGCGTCTCGCTCATCGCTCCAGGCATCCCTTCAGGCGCGTGAGGCCGCGGCGGATCCAGCTTTTCACCGTCCCGATCGGGGCGTCAAGCCGGAGCGCCAATTCCTCATGCGTATAACCGTCCAGGAAGGCCATTTGGATGCAGCGCTGCTGCTGCGCATCAAGTTCTTCCAGGCAGGCCTGAAGCGTGCGCAGATCCATGACGCGGCCGGCCAGCGCGGGCACCGCGATTTCGCCCGCCAGATCCAGGCCGTCGGTCGGCCGCGCGGCCGCCTGGCGCAGCAGATCGAGCGCCCGGTGACGCAGGATCGTGGTCATCCAGGCGAGCGCGGCGCCGCGTTCCGGCCGGTATTGCGCGGCCTTGCGCCAGACCGTCACGAAGGTGTCCTGCACGACGTCCTCGGCGCGGTCGCGCTCGCGCATCAGCCGCAGCGCCAGGCCCAACATCCGCGGCGACGTCAGCGCGTAGAGCCGCGCGAACGCATCCGCGTCGCCGAGGGCAACCCTTGCCAGCAGAATGTCCGGATTCTCGGAGCGCGCCTGATCCATCTCCCACCCGGACGGCAGAATGGGCGGGCGGACGGCAATGTCAATGTGCCGCTTGGGCCGGGCCGGGGCTTGCAATCGCCGGCGAACTTCGCGCAAATCGCGCGGCATCATCGTCGAGCTGCGAGGAGCGCATGCGCCGGGCCATGGTATTCGCCGTCTTTCCGCTGGTCGCGGGCCTGCATGCCGGCGGAGCCGAAGCCGCGGGTGCCGGCTGCGACGGGCGCTACGAAGGATTCGTCCGGGTGCGCAGCGCGCAGGGGCAAAGCGTCGCGCCGATGCAATGGACCGTGCGCGAGGGCAGGCTATATGGCGCGTTCGAAGGTCCGTCCGGCCTGTTCATGGTCGAGGCGACGGTGGACGCCGCCTGCGCCATCACGGCGGGTGCAGCCAACGATTACGACACCAGCGCGCCCATGCCTCTCGTGGGCACCGTGACGGAGGGACAGTTCCGCCACAATGGTCCGATCACCGTCACGTACCAGATGCAGCGGCGAGAGCAGGCGGACTAGTCCGGCTCGGCGGATTTTTTGATAAAATCCAGGAAAACTAGCAGTTTATCGACCGAATTTGCGGTTTCGCCAAGCGGCAGGATGGCAGCCTCTACCGCCAGGAAGTCCTGCTGCGGACCCGCGTAGGGTGGCCGCAGCAGCAACGGGGCTGCGTGGCCGGCAACCCAAGCGCAGGACTTCCACACCACGCTGTCGGGTCCTTGATGCGGGATCCGGGACATGCACTCGCCCGTGTAGTCGGCGCTGGAATGCAGCCTGACCATCGAGCCGACCAGGCGGTAGCGGAAGTCCAGCGGCTCGCGCTGAACGTCCTTCAGCATGATGTGCGGAAGGAGTTCGGGGATATCGAGGGGATCGAGGTCCTTGCGGGCGGGCATCCGTCGCCCGCCAGCGATGCGCTGCCAGTAGGCGAGGCCCTTGCGCAGAATCGGCGACCGCAGCGCCTCGGGGAGCAGCTCGATCCCGGGAGGGAGGAAGTCGACGGACCGGCGTCCGTCCTGGCGCGGCCGAAAAGCGAATACGTTCGATGTTGGGTCGTGGTCGGATGCTCGGCTCATGCCTTGCGCGCCCGTCCTTTCGTCCCCCTGACCAAGGAATACAAATACGGCGTTAAGGACCCGTTTACCCGGCGGGAAAGAGCCGGCCGCCGAGGCGCGTCTCGATCACGCACCAGCCGGCAGCTTCCTTTCGCCAACGCACGATCGCGGCGGCTTGTCCGACGGTTGGGGTTCCGTCCATGCCCAGCAGGCCCAACGGCGCCTCGCGCGCCATGCCCGCCGCCTGGGGCAGGTTCAGGCCCAGCCACGCGGCTACGTTCGCGACCGCGTGATCGAGCGTCAGTGCAGAGCCGGCCAGACCGGGCGTCGTGCCGTCGCGGACCGACCCGTCCGGCATGCGCCGGATCGCGACCGGACCAAGCGTGTAGTCGCCAGGTGCAGCGCCGGCGGCGGCCGTCGCGTCCGTCACCAGAACGCAGCGCCGCAGTTCCTTCGCGCGCATGTAAACGCGCAACGTGCCGGCGGGAATGTGAATCCCGTCGGCGATGAAGGAGGCGTGCAATCGGTCCTCGGCCAGCTGGGCCATCACGGGATTGTCATTGCGCGGCAGAACCTTCGGCGTGCCGTTGCCGAGATGGGTCGAGAGCGTGGCGCCCGCCTCGGCGGCGGCGGCGACGGTGGCGCGGTCGGCAGCGGTGTGGCCAAGCGCCACGGCAATGCCCCGAGCGCGCGCATGCCGGATCAGCTCCAAAGCGCCTTCCACCTCGGGCGCGACCGTCAATAGGCGGATGCGCCCACCCGCCGCCGCATTCAGCCGGTCGAACACGCCGATATCGGCGGTGCGCATCGCCGCGCGGGGATGGCAGCCGCAATATCCGTCGAGCGGCGATAGGAACGGCCCTTCCAGGTGGTAGCCCGGCACCATCGAGCGCGCCAGGCTGCTGCCCGCGCACGCCGCCTCCAGCGCGCGGAAACACCGCTCCAGCCGCTCGATGGGCGCGGTGATCAAGGTGGGCAGGCATATGCCCACGCCGGTGCGCGCCATCGCTGCCAGCGCGTGGTCGAGCTGGGCCGTATCCAGGCGCGGGTCATTGAAATCGATGCCGGCGAAGCCGTTGGCCTGGAGATCGACCAAGCCCAGGGTCTGGACCCCCGGCGCGGCCGCAGCCGGTGGCTCGGTCTCGGCAATCGCGCGCACGGCGCCATCGTGGTCGATCTGCAGGGCGAGTGCGCGACCGTCGGCCAGGACGACGGTGGCATGCGCGGAACCGGGAGGCAGGGAAGGGGCCGCCAAGGGTTTTTCCATGGCGGCGATTATAGGCGCGCCGCCCCGGCCCGCGCATGGGTCAATCGGCGGCGGCCGCCTGTCCCCCCGTGATGCCGCGCGGGATGCTGACCAGAACCTTGGTGCCGAGCTTGGGCTCGCTGTCGATGGTCAGCGAGCCGCCATGCAACTCCGCCAACGCGCGCGACAGAGGCAGGCCCAGTCCCGTGCCCTCGTATCTGCGCGAGAGCGAGCTGTCGACCTGGCGGAACGGCTCGAGCGCCACGGGGATGTCTTCGCGGCGCATGCCGATGCCGGTGTCGGCAACCACGAACTCGGTGCTGGCCTCGGACTGACGCAGCACGCCGATCGTGATGGTGCCGCCGCGCGGCGTGAACTTGATCGCGTTCGACAGCAGATTTAGCAGAATCTGCTTCAGCTTGATGGGATCGCCGCGGATCGTCTCCAGCGGCTCGTTCTCGCCGAGCAGGGCCAGCTTCACGCCCGCGCTATGCGCGCGTTCGCGCACCAAGGTCACCGAGGATCGCACGATTGCCATCGGGGACACCTCGGTCAGATGCAAGTCCTGCTTGCCTGCCTCGATCTTGGACAGATCGAGGATATCGTTGATGACCGCCAGCAGCAGGGTTCCGCTTTCGAAAATGTCCCTGGCGTAGTTCTTGTAGCTGTGGTGCCCCGGACCGCGCAGTTCGTCTTTCAGGATCTCCGAGAATCCGATGATGGCATTGAGCGGGGTGCGCAGCTCGTGGCTCATGTTCGCCAGGAATTCGGTCTTGGTCCGGTTCGCGATCTCGGCGTGATGGACCGCGCGCGCCAAGGCGTCGGCGGTCTCCTCGGCGTGGCGATGGTTGCGCTGCAGTTCCTCGAAGGCTTCGTTGGCGTGCTCGATCTGGGAGACGAGCCCGCGCTGGGTTGCCTCCAGCGTGCGGATCCCATTCCGCAGCGCGCCGACCGCCATGACCTCGAGGATGGCGAATATCGTCAACCCGAAGCCCAGACCGGCGAGACACCACGAAATCGCGGCGGACAGCGGTTCCTCGGCGTGGCGGTCGAACAGCAGGTAGCCGGCCGGCAGCGCGGCGCTCACCAGCAAGCCGCAGCCAGCGGACAGAAGCCGTACGCGCCAGACGATCGATTCCAGGCGTGCGAGGTTCATGATCGGCAATTCGGGCACAACCGGCGGTGTGCCATCCGCTTGGCATGCGGTGCGTGATCGGCTGGAAGTGCCGCTGCCGATCGCCGGCCGTTCCGGCCGTGCGGTCGCATCGCCATGTCCGTCATCGTCATCGTTCCGCGGAATCCTAGCCGGGATTGGATTAACGGACCGTTAGCAAATTGGGGCGACGGCGGGGCAGGAGTTAGCCTGGTAAGATCAGCGCGTGTTTCCGAGCAGAGCCGTCCGCTTCAACGCGATCGTGCCGCGACGCAGCCGTCGCGCCTCTGCTGGTTGGCGGGCGCGCGTCCCGACCCCGAACAGATAGGCGAACGCCGACGCCGCCAGGATCGTCGTGACCATCGCCGTCGCGATCTCGCGGAACGGCGACCCGCCGCCGAAGGAGATGCCGATCAGGACCAGCACGATGACATGGTAGGTCAGGTCGAACAGACCGGAGCGCCGGAACAGGGCGACGACCGCCACGTAGCCGAAGACCAGCGCGAAGGGCGATGCCGCGGGGTAGGTCAGCGAAAGAGCGGTGCCGGAACTGTTGCGCATGTTGGCCTGGATGCTTCTCCCGGGTCGCAGCTTCCGGGCGAAAGGTTGAGAAAGTTTTATAGCAGACGGCTACCGCCCGGCCCAGCAGCGCGCCCACGCCAGCCGGACGCTTGTTGAAGGGCTGCGTTTTGCCTAGCATGGAACAACGATATCCATGGGAGTTAGCCGCATGGACACGCCGATCCGAGATACCAAGCCGGCCGAGGGCTTCGCCATCGTGGTGCAGCCGGACGAGGGCGAGAGCTGGTGGCAGCCGGTCCCGGCCAACGGCTATACCGAGGTGCGCGTCTCCAGGCGCAATGACCCGCGGGTGACGAAATTCTCGCACGGCATCCAGGTGGTGGCGCCGGGTTGCCATGTCCGCGACCATTCGCACGAGGCCAACGAGGAAATCCTGTTCTTCTTCGAAGGCGAAGGGAAGGTCGTCATCGACGGCGCCGACGAACATCCGGTACGCGCGGGCACGACCGTCTTCGTCGGCCCGCACCGCCGCCACACGTTCATCAACTCGGGCGACAAGCCGCTGAAATTCGCCTGGGTGCTGATGCCGGGCGGGTTGGAGGATTTCTTCCAGGGCATCGGCCGTCCGCGCACCCCCGGCACGCCGGCCCCCGCGCCCTTCGCGCGGCCGGACAACGTGCTGGAGATCGAGCGCAAGACGGTCTTCGCCCCGCCGCCGAAGAAGCCGGTCAATACTTGATCAGATGTCCCGCGTCGGCAGCACCAGCATCTGCGCCACGGTGACCGAGCGCGGCTGGTCGAGGGCGTAGATCACGCCGCGGGCGATGTCGTCGGGCGTCATCACGTGCGGAAATTTCTTGTAGTAGGCGTCGCCATGCGCGGTGTCGCCGCGGAAGCGCGCGGCCGCGAATTCGGTGCGGGTGATGCCGGGCAGCATCTCCATGATGCGGATGTCCGTGTCCTTGTAGTCGAGCCTGAGGCCGTCGGTGAACACGCGCACGAAGGCCTTGGTGGCCGCGTAGATATTGCCGCTGGGATAGGGCTTCCAGCCGGCGACCGAGCCCAGGTTCACGATGTCGCCCACGCCGCGCTTGACCATCTGCGGAACGACCGCGTGCGTTACCCGCACCAAGCCCACGACGTTGGTTTCCAGCGTCTCGACGAAATCGGCGAGCTTGCCTTCGTCGAAGCGCTTGCGCCCGCCGACGTCGTGCCCCGCGTTGTTGACCAGGATGTCGATCTGGCGATGGCTGGCCGGCAGGTGGTCGAGCAGGCCGGCGCATTCCTCGCCATTGCTGACATCCAGCTTCAGCGCCACGGCGCCGCTGCCCAGCCGCTTGGCGAGCGCCTCCAGCCGGTCGAGCCGCCGTCCGGCGCAGATCACCCGGACCTTCCGCTCGGCCAGGCGTTCGGCGATCGCAAGGCCGATGCCCGCCCCCGCGCCCGTCACCAGCGCCGTCGATCCGGGCACAATTCCACTCGCTTCAGCCATGCGCCGCTTCCCCCTTGTGTAATGCACCAGGGACGGAGATTATCGGGCCAAATCCCGTATGTCAGCGCTCTCTTGAGGGGACCCAGCCATGACCACCCAGGCCTTTGCCGGCATCCTTTCGCCCGTGCTCACGCCGTTCGACGACGACCTGCGCCCGAACGGTCGCAAACTCGCGCAGTTCTGCAAGTCGCTGCTGGCCGAGGGCTGCACCGCGCTGGCGCCGTTCGGCACCAACAGCGAGGCGAACTCGATGTCGGTCGAGGAGCGCATGGAGCTGCTAGACCAGATCGTGGCCGCCGGGGTCGATCCCAAGAAGCTGATGCCGGGCACCGGCGCCTGCGCGCTCAGCGACGCGGTCAAGTCGACGAAGCACGCGGTGGCCAAGGGCTGCGGCGGCGTACTGGTACTGCCGCCCTTCTACTACAAGGGCATGAGCGACGACGGCTTCTACCGCTTCTTCTCGGAGACGATCCAGCGCGTGGGCGACGCGCGGCTGCGGATGTACCTGTATCACATCCCGCCCCAGACGGTTCAGGGCATCTCGCACGACCTGATCGAACGCCTGATCAAGGCCTATCCCGCGACCGTCGTCGGCATCAAGGACAGCTCGGGCGACTGGAAGAACACCGAGGCGATGCTGAAACGCTTCCCCGGCGTCGGGATCTTCGCGGGCTCGGAGGATTTCCTGCTGGCCAACATGCGAGCGGGCGGGGTCGGCTGCATCACCGCGACCGGCAACGTCAACGCGGGGATGATCCGCAAGCTCTACGACACCTGGCAGCAGCCGGATGCCGACCAGAAGCAGGCCCATATTTCGACCGTTCGCAAGACCATCCAGCGCCACCCGATGATTCCGTCGATGAAGTCGCTGCGCGCGGCGTGGAGCGGCGACAAGGCCTGGCTCAACGTGCTGCCGCCCTTCCTGCCGCTGACGATGGAGCAGGGCAAGGCGCTGGCGGCAGACGTCGCCAAGCTCGGCTGCAAGGGCCCGGAGATGGTTCCGGCGGAGTAGGGCTCAACGCCCCTCCAGTCGCTTCAACACAGCATCGAGCGCGGCCGATACCTGGTCGAACCACCCCCTGTCCGACAGCTCGCGGAGGACCTGCTCGTTGAGCCCGCCTTTCGTCTGGGCGAGCTTGGCAAGCTCGGGCGGCGGGGCGGCGCCGGGCATGGCCGCGACCGCCGCCACGGCGTGAAACATCGATACGGCGAAAGCCCGCGCGGTTTCCGCCGCGACGCCGTTGCGCGCGGCCCAGTCGGCGGCCGTCGCGATCAGGTTGAAATTGGAGGCGATCGTCGCGGTGATGGTCCAGGTGGTCAGGAATTCGTGCTTGTTCCTGACCGCCAGCGGCGTGCCGGCGGGGGCGAGCAGGCGCTCGACCTCGGGATTGCGCGGATAGTAGACGATGGCGCCCAATCGGAATTCGATCGGCGGCATCACCAGGAAGCGGGCGACCAGCCGCCCCGGCCCGACCGCCGCATCGAGCCACTCGTCGGCGATCGGCGCGATCAGGCTCAGCACCGCCTGTCCGGGCTTGAACCGCAATGCACGCACCACCTCGCGGGCGATCTGGGGCCGGACGGCGAGGATGATCCAGTCGCTGGCGTCGATGACTGCCTGGTTGTCCGTGGCCACGGACACTTGCCGGTGGCGCGCGGCAAGCCTGGCGGCCGTCTCCGCATTGCGCGGGCCGACAATCACGCGCTCGGGCGGCCGGTCCGAACCGCATAGTCCGGTGACCAGTGCGGCCGTGATATTGCCGGTGCCGATGAAGCCCAGTGTCGCTGGCACGAAACGCCCCCTCTTGGACCGGGCGCAGCAAATCATCCCCGCCGCCTTTCGCCAAGTACGGACCGGAGCCTGTCGCCCGTGTCGCCTATTGTGTCGGCGGCAGGTTCTCGCGCACAAGATTGACCGGGCAATCTCTTAAGAAGGGAGGATCAGCCGCCGTGCCTCCGAAGATCGATCCGAAGTCCATCGCCGACAAGCCGCTGCCGGTTGCCGAGCGCACGCAGCTTTTGGTGCTGGGCGGCGGCCCGGCGGGCCTTGCCGCCGCGATCGAGGGCGCGCGCGCCGGGCTTAAGGTGATGCTGGTCGACGAGAACCCGGTCGATGCCGGGTTGATGGGGCTGGACGTTCCGCTGCACTACGGCCAGCGCATGGACGGATCGGTGCGCAACCGCGCCCGCATGATGGAACAGATCGTCGCCAGCGATCCCGCGATCGAGGAGGCCTTCGCCGCCGGGGTCGACGTGCGGCTTGCGACCTATGCCTGGGGCGTGTTCGCGAACGGCAACGGCGTGCGCTGGCTGCCCGGCATGGTGGCCGGTCTGGCCGACGACGAAAAGTCCTGGATGGTCGGGTTCGACCGCCTCATCGTTGCGGCCGGACGGCGCGACCTGGCGCTCGCCTTCCCCGGCTGGCAGCTTCCCGGCGTCATGGGCGCCGGCGCCGCGCGCCTGCTGATCGAGCGGTATCGCGCCTTCACCGGCTCGCGGCTGCTGATCCTGGGGTCGGGCGCCGACGCGTTGACGACGGCGATCGCCGCCCTCGACCGCGGGCTTCACGTCGTCGGCCTCGTGGAGGTCGCCGCCGCGCCGGTCGGTCCAGCGGCGCTGGTCGAGCGCGTGCGCGCCGCCGGCGTGCCGATCCATCTGTCCTCGGTCATTCTGGCGGCGGAGGGCACCGACGGGGTGCGCGCGGCGCGCATCGCGTCGCTCGATCAGGACCTTCGCCCGGTCGCGGGCAGCGAACGCAGCATCGCCTGCGACACGATCTGCCTTGGCATTGGCGGCATTCCGAATGTCGAGGCGCTGAACCTGCTGGCGTGCGACCTGGCCTACCGTGCCGAGCTGGGCGGATTCGCGCCTGCCGTCGACAGCCGGCTCCAGACATCGCGCGAAGATGTTTTCGCAGCCGGCGACTGCGTGGGCGTCCACGCCGCGAAGACCGCCGATCCGGCGATCGCGCGCGCCGAGGGCAGGCTCGCGGCGCTTTCGGCGGCGCGCTCGCTCGGCGCCATCGACGATGCGGCATTGGCGCGGCAGGCGGCGGCGGTGGCATCGTTGCCCCCGCCGCAAGCCGCCGCGCCGGACTACCGCACCAACTGGATGCGCGCCCTGCTCAACGCGGGCGGCGCGGACGTGATGGTGTGCCAGTGCGAGGAGGTGACGCGCGCCGAGCTGCTGGGCGTGCAGCCCCCGCGC
Source organism: Alphaproteobacteria bacterium (assembly GCA_020851015.1). Next base: position 34,627 of record JADZDN010000149.1, read on the forward strand.
TACCTCGGCCGCAGCCTGCCGCAGCGCTCGCTCGAAACCTTGGTTCGGGACGGTCCGCCGAACCAGGACCAGGTCAAGCGTCTGACGCGCGCGGGCATGGGTCCCTGCCAGGGCCGGCGCTGCCGCGAGCAGATCGCGCTGATGCTGGCGCTGTCGACCGGCACGCCGGTCGAGCGCATCCCGCTTGCGGGCTACCGCGCGCCGCTACGGCCGCTGCCGCTCGGCGTGATCGAAGCGACGAACGAGGCCGCCGGTATGGAGGAGCATTGGGATATCTGGTTCGGCATTCCGACCCAGTTCCTGCCGACCCAGGAGGTCGAGCGCGCCGAACAGGACCGGTCGAGCCATGGCAAGTAGCGGCGCCGGCAGCGAAGCAGGCGGCGCGGCGGTCGTCGTCATCGGCGGCGGCGTTACCGGCCTCAGCAGCGCGTGGTGGCTTGCCCGCACGGGCATCGACGTGATCGTGATCGAGAAGGGCGTCGTCGGCTGGGAGGCCTCGGGTCGAAACGGCGGGGGCTGCACCCATCATTTCAGTCCGTTCTTCCCGGAAGAGCAGCGGCTATGGCCGCAGATGGACGAGCTGCTGGGCTACCCGACCGAGTTCCAGGCGCATCGCATCCGCCTGATCGGCGACGATCGCGCCATGGATTTCAGCCGGCGCGCCATGGCGAACGCGGAACGCCAGGGCTTCAAGGCGGAGTGGCTGGATGCCGCGCAGATCGCCGAGCTCGTGCCGCTGACCGATCCGCAAGCGTTCCGCGGCGTCTACTACCATTTCGGCGGCCACGCCAATCCCCAGCGCACCGTGCAGGCCTATGCCTGGGCGATCCAGGACAAGGGCGGGCGCATCTTCCAGCACACCGTGGCGACCGGCTTCGAGCTGCGCGGCGGAAAGGTCGTGGCGGTCGAGACGGATCGCGGCCGCTTCCGCTGCGACTCGCTGGTGATCGCCGCCGGGCCGCAGACCGAGCGCATCGCCGCGATGCTCGACGTGTCCGTGCCGATGACGGCAGGCCGCGCCGAGATCATGGTGACCGAGGCGGTGCCGATGATGAAGATCGGTGGCGTGGACGGCGCCGGGCTCTATGGCCGGCAGACCCTGCGCGGCAACCTGGTCTATGGCGGCGGGCCGCACGAATGGCTGCCGGCCCTGGGAATGACCGAGACTCCGCGCGCCAGCACGCCCTTGCTGCAGAACATCGCGACGCGCATCGCGCGGCTGTTCCCCAAGGCGCGCCACGCGCGCGCCCTGCGGAGCTGGTCGGGCATCGTGGAGAACACGCCGGACGGAAGGCCGGTCATCGACCGGCTGCGCTCGCCCGAAAACGTCGTGATCGCGACCATGTCGAGCGTCGGGTTCGGCCTGTCGCCCGCCAGCGGCCGGGCGATCGCCGAACTGGTCCAGCACGGACAGTGCAGCTTCGCCGACCTCTCGACGCTCAGGCTTTCGCGCTTCTCGAACCTGGCGCCGGACTGGCGCGAGCGGCAGGGCTGGCTGCCGCCCGACGCGGAAATCTAGCCGGCGGGCCGCCTACATCACCTGGAACCCGTGCGCGTAAGGATCGCGGTCGTCGACGAAGATCGTGTTGATGCCCGTCACCTGCGCCCAGCCGCCGACGCTCGGCTTGATCGCGGCGTGATTGCCCAGGGTGGTGACGTCCTCGACGCGGCCGTGGAACAGGCTGCCGATGATGCTCTCGTGCACGAACTCGTCGCCCTTCTTGAGCTTCCCGCGCGCGGCGAGCTGGGCCATCCGCGCCGAGGTCCCGGTGCCGCAGGGGCTGCGGTCGATGCCCTTCTCGCCATAGAAAACGGCGTTGCGCGCATGCGCGCCCTTGGCCTTGGGCTTGCCGGTCCACATGATGTGGCTGACACCCCTGATGGTCGGGTCCTCGGGATGTTGCGGCGCGATCGCCTTGTTCAGCGCCTGCCGCAGCACGGGGCTCAAGCGCAGGATGTCGCCCGCCGTGAAGTCCGCCATGTCGGCGAAATTCTTCTGCGGCTCGACAATGGCGTAGAAGTTCCCGCCATAGGAGATGTCCACGACAATCTCGCCCAGGCCCGGGCAATCGACCTTGACCCCGGTCATCGCAAGGTAGCTCGACACGTTGTGGATGCGCACCTCCTCGACGAACCGACCGTCGCGCTTGACGTAGGCCGTCACCACGCCTGCCGGGGTGTCCAGCACCAGCTTCGACGGGTCGCGCGCCGTCGCCAGCCCGTGCTCCAGCGCCGTCGTCACCGTGCCGATCGTGCCGTGGCCGCACATCGGCAGGCAGCCCGACACCTCAATGAACAGGATCGCCACGTCGCAGTCCGGCCGCGTGGCGGGGTAGAGGATCGAGCCGGACATCACGTCGTGCCCGCGCGGCTCGAACATCAGCGCGCGGCGGACCCAGTCGTAGTGCTGGAGGAAATACTGCCGCTTCTCGCTCATCGAAGCGCCTTGCAGCACCGGCGCCCCGCCGGCGACGACGCGCACCGGGCAGCCGCAGGTATGGCCGTCGATGCAGAGATAGGTGTTGGAGGTCATTGTCGTCCCTGCTGCAGTTGAGGTTTCACCCTTCGACAAGCTCAGGGTGAGGAATGTGGAAACAAGTCACCACAATACGTCCTCGTCCTGAGCCTGTCGAAGGACGCGGCACCGTCGCGTCAATCCGCGCCCATCTTCCGCGGCGCATTGCCGATCCGGAACCCCTCGGGCAGCGGATCGGCGGGATCGAGCACGAAGTGGTGGTAGCCCGTGATGTAGGCGCGGCCGGTCACGCGCGGGCGGACATAGGTGATGCCGCCGCGCTTCTCGGCCTTCACCGCTTCCCCGGTGAAATACGTGCCGAGCACGCCCTCGAACTTGCGCGGCTGGTTCAGGCCCATTTCGCCGCGCGTGTAGAGCAGCGCCACGCGCGCGGAGGTGCCGGTGCCGCAGGGGCTGCGGTCGATCGCGCCGGGCGGGCAGAGGATCGTCTGCTTGTAGTCGCCCGCGGTCTTCTTCGCCGAGGTGAACAGCACCTGGTAGCAGACGTCGATGTCCGGACGCTCGGGATGCACCGTTTTAAGCTGCCGGCCCACCGCAGCGCGTACCCGCCGCCAGGTGTCGATCAGTCTGCCGTCGTTGTGCGGCGACAGATCGAGGCCGATCTGGTCGGCATCGACGAAGGCGTAGAAATCGCCGCCATAGGCGACCGTGACCTCGGTCTTGCCGATGCCCTCGATGTCGATCGCCGCCTTGTCGTGCAGCACGAAGCTGTCGACGTTGTCGAAGCTGACGGACTGCACCGCGCCGTCCTTCACCGCCACGTCGCACACCACCTGGCCGGCGGGCGTGTCGAAGCGCACGGTCGTCACGGGCGACTTGATCGGCACCATGCCGGTGGCCACGACGGTGGTTGCCGTGCCGATGATGCAGTGCCCGCACATCGGCACGTATTCGTCCTGCTCCATGATGATGGCGGCGAAGTCGCTGTCCTTGCGTTCGGCCGGCAGCAGCAGCACCGAGCACATCATGCCGCTGCCCCGCGGCTCGAAGTTCAACAGGCGGCGCAGCCCGTCGTCGTTCGCCATCAGCCAGGCGCGCTTGTCGAGCAGCGTCGCCCCGGGCGGCACCTTCACCCCGCCGACGATCACGCGGGTTGGATTGCCCTCGGTATGCGAGTCGACCGTGTGGATGCTGCGCCTCAGGGCGGTGCTCATCGGGCTTCCTCTTCGCTCATTGCAGGAGTCGCTTGGGGTCGCAGGCCTTCGCCAGTGCGTGCCCCTTGCCGGTCAACATGGCCGCCACCATCGCGCCGGTCACGCCGGCGAGGCCGTGGCCCGTGCCCTCGTGCCCCGTCGCCACGTAGAGGCGGTCATGCGCGTCGACCGGGCCGATGACCGGCAGCCCGTCGGGCGTGCAGGGACGCAAGCCCGCATAGCCGCGGATCACGCGCAGCCCCGCCAGCCCCGGCACGAAACGCAGGCAATCGCGGACGATGCGGGAGAGCACCGCAGCGTCGACGCTGGTGTCGAGTCCGACGAACTGGCGCGAGCTGCCGCAGAGGATAGTGCCCGATTTCGTCCGCTCGACGATCGTCGCGGTCTGCGCGCGCGTGTCCGACGGGTCGATCTCCTCCACCAGGTCGTTGTAGGCGAAGTCGGCGATCTTGGTGCGCACCGGCAGATCCGAGCGCTCGATCACCGCGATCTGGCCCTTGCGCGGCAGGATCGGCAGGTCGATCCCCAGCGGCTTCAGCAGGGAAGGGGTCCACACGCCCGTGCACAGGACCACCCGGTCGCAGGCCACATCCGGCGCCGAGCCGAAGCGCAGCATCGCGCCTTGCGGCGACGGCTCGATGGCCATGAGTTCGTCGTCGAACCGGTAGGCGACGCCGCGCGATTTCAAGTGTCGCGCGATCTGGTAGCAGGCGAGCATCGGCTGCACCTGGCGTTCGTCCGGCCACCAGCCGACGGCCGCCACCTCGGGATGCAGCGCGGGCTCGATGCGCCGCACGTCGCCCGGCGCCAGCAGTTCGGCGCGCACGCCGTGGCGCGCGTGCTCCTCGACATGGGCAAGCAGCTTGGCCCGTCGCCCCGGGTCCATCGTCGCCAGTGTCGCGCCCTTCTTGTCGTATTCGCAGTGATTGCCCAGTGCCGCGATCATCGCGTCCCAATGCCGGAAGCTCTCGACCGTCAGGTCGAACAGCACGCCCGGCGACTTATCCGAGATCAGCAGGTTGCCGTCCGACGCGCGCGAGGTGCCGGATGCCAGCCCGTGCCGGTCGACCACCAAGAGCTTGAACCCGGCATCCGCCAGGTGCAGCGCGGTGAAACTGCCGATGATGCCGGTGCCGATGACGACGGCGTCGAAGCTTGCCAAGGCGGGTCCGCCGGAATGGAGCCTTAAGGGGTCTGCTTGAAGCGCTCGTCGACCTCGACCTGGTAGCCATTGGCCAGGCGGTTGGTCTCGTTCGCCATGCCGACGACGGCCATCAGCTCGCCCAGCATCGCCTCGGTCATGCCGGCCTTGCGCGCCGCGGCGGTGTGCGAGCGGATGCAATACTCGCAATTGTTCGACGCGCTGATCGCCAGGTAGATCATCTCCTTCACCAGCGGATCGAGCGCGTCCGGCGCCATGACCTCCTTCACGCTTTCCCAGGTGCGCTTGAGCGTCGGCGGATGGTTGGCGATCGTGGTCCAGAAATTGTTGATCCAGTCGACCTTCCGGGTCGCCTTGATGTCGTCATAGACGGCGCGCACCGCGGGCGGGGCGCTTTCGTAGGAGACGGGCTTGACGGTCGGCATGACAGGTCCATCCGGGTCGGGAAGGGGACCGGACTGTCGCCGAACTTGGCTCCGCCGCCAAGAGGGCCGGCCGCCAAAGAGACGGGAGCCAGCCCCGCGCGCCGCACATTCCAGCCATCCTACCCGGCCGGCGCTTGACCTTCCAGTCTCTGGAACCTCCATCTATGATTTGGGGTTCTAAGGAACGGATGAACCATGACCGTCGATGTTCTTTCGTTGCCAGTCACCGGCCTTACCTGCGCGGCCTGCGCGCGGCGGGCCGAGAAGGCGCTGCAGGCGGTGCCGGGCGTCGGCGCGGCCGCGGTGAATCTGGCCAGCGAGCGGGCTGAGATCCGGCCGAGCGGCGAGATTCACCTGGACGAGGCGGTCAAGGCACTGGCCGAGGCCGGCTTCGGCGTGCCAACCGAGCGGATCGATCTCGACATCGCCGGGATGACCTGCGCCGCCTGCGTCGGCCGGGTCGAGAGCGCCTTGAAGGGCGTTCCGGGCGTGGTCGATGCGCGGGTCAGCCTGGCCGCGAACACGGCCGCCGTCGACGTGGCGGCGGGCAGCGATACGGGCGCGGCCGAGCTGGCGGCGGCCGTGGCCGATGCGGGGTATTCGGCCTCTCTGCGCAGCGAAGCCGATACGGAGGATCGCGAGGCGCGCCAGCGCGCGGCTGAACGGCGGGACTTGGTCGAGTTGGTCCTGGCGCTTGTCCTCACGGTGCCCCTGGTGGCGCCGATGATCGCGATGGGCGCGGGTATCCATGTCCACCTTCCGGCGAAGCTGGAGATGGGGCTTGCCTTCATTGTCCAGGTCGTCCTGGGCCGGCGCTTCTATGTCGGCGCCTGGAAGTCGCTGAAGACCCTGACCGGCACGATGGACACGCTGGTCGCGATCGGAGGCACGGCTGCCTTCGGGCTCAGCGCGTGGCATGTCTGGACCGGGCAGGGGGCGCTTTACTTCGAGGCCGGCGCCGCCGTCGTCGCCTTCGTGCTGCTGGGCAAGTGGCTGGAGGCGCGGGCGCGGCGCGGCACCTCGGCGGCGATCCGGGCGCTGATGAAGCTTCGGCCGCGCACCGCCCGGGTGATGCGCGCCGGCAAGCCCGAAGAGGTGCCCGTCGCCCAGGTTCGGCGCGGCGACATCGCTCTCGTCCGGCCGGGCGAGCGGGTCCCGGTGGACGGGATCGTCGTCGCGGGTGAGAGCGACCTGGATGAATCGCTGCTCACCGGCGAGCCGATGCCCGTGCACAAGGCGCCGGGCGCATCCGTCGCCGGCGGGGCGCTGAACGGCGACGGCGCGCTGCAGGTGAGGGTAGAGGCGACGGGCCGCGACACCTTCCTCGCCCGCGTGATCGCGCTGGTCGACGGCGCCCAGGCGTCCAAGCCGCCGGTGCAGCGGATGGTCGACCGCGTGGCGGCGATCTTCGTGCCGGTGGTACTGGCGATCGCGCTCGTGACGCTGATCGGCTGGCTGGCTGCGGGGGCAGCGGCCGATATCGCGGTGATCAACGCGGTATCGGTGCTGGTGATCGCCTGCCCCTGCGCCCTCGGTCTCGCGACCCCGGTCGCGCTGATGGCCGGCATCGGCGCTGCGGCGCGCCAGGGCATCCTGATCCGCGACGCCGGCGCGCTGGAGCGGTCGCTGCACATCGACACCGTCGTGTTCGACAAGACGGGCACGCTTACCGAGGGCAAGCCGCGCCTGCGCGACATCCGCAGCCTCGACGGCGACGACGCGGGGCTGCTGCGCCTGGTCGCCTCGGCGCAGCAGGGCAGCGAGCATCCGCTGGCCGCCGCCAGCCTGGAAGCGGCGCGCGCGCGCGGCGTGACGCTGGCGCCGGTCGCGTCCTTCGCCCGCCTGGCGGGCCGCGGGTTCGCCGCGGTCGTCGATGGCACGGAACTGCGCGTCGGCAATCGCCGGCTGATGGGCGAGATCGGTGTCGCGGTCGAGACGGAATCCGATCCGCCCGGCACGACCCGTATCTGGGTGGCCCGGGCGGCCGGCACGCGGCAATTCGACCTGCTGGGCACGCTCGGCTTCGGCGACGCCATCCGCCCCGAGGCGATCGAGGCGGTCGCGGAGCTGGGCAAGCGGAGCATCGCGGTCGTCCTCCTGAGCGGCGACAATCAGCAGGCCGCAGACGCGGTGGCGGCGGCGCTGGGGATCGGCCGTGCGATCGGCGAGGTGCTGCCGGAGGACAAGGCGCGCATCCTGGGCGAGCTGCGCGGCGAGGGCCATGTCGTGGCCATGGTGGGCGACGGGGTCAACGACGCGCCGGCGCTGGCGGCGGCCGATGTCGGTATCGCGGTGGGCGGCGGCGCGGACGTGGCGGTGGAAGCGGCCGGGATCACCTTGATGCGCGCCGATCCGCGGCTGGTCGCCGCCGCGCTCGACGCCAGCCGCGATACCACGCGGATCCTGCGGGAGAACCTTTTCTTCGCGTTCGTCTACAACGCGCTCGGCCTGCCGCTGGCGGCCATGGGCCTGCTCAATCCCGTATTCGCCGGCGCCGCCATGGCGCTCAGCTCGGTCAGCGTCGTCAGCAACGCCCTGCGCCTGGCGCGGCGGGGAAGGAGGCAGGCATGAACATCGGCACCGCAGCCGCCCGCTCGGGCGTGCCGGCCAAGACCATCCGGTACTACGAGAGCATCGGGTTGATCCCGCGCGCCGCGCGGACCGGCGGCAACTACCGCGATTACGACGATAATGATTTGCAGACGCTCCGCTTCATCCAGCGGGCGCGCCGGCTCGGCTTCGCGGTGAAGGACGTCTCCAGCCTGCTGGCGCTCTGGCACGACCGGCGGCGGGCCAGCGGCGACGTCAAGCGCCTGGCGAAAGGCCATATCGAGGAGATCGACCGCCGCATGGAGGAGCTTCGCACCATGCGCCGCACCCTGGTCCACCTGGTCGAGCGCTGCCATGGCGACCACCGGCCGGACTGTCCGATCCTCGAGGAGTTGGCGGGGGAGGGCGCCTGCCACAAGGAGGCGCACTGATTACACGGAATTAACCGTCGCCCCGGGGTGAACGACCCGCAGGGTTTGGCCGGGCCGCGCGTGAGATTGGGCATCGGGGACAGGCGACCACCCACTCTTCCGCGGAGGAATTCATGAATACCAGATCCAAACTCAGCATTGCCGCCCTTGCCGCCGTGCTCGGCCTCGGCCTCACGGTTGGCGCGACCGGCCCCAGCCTGGCCCAGTTCATGGGCCCGGACGGCGGCCATGGCAAGCCGCAGCATCATGCCGGCTTCCAGGGCCAGCGCGCCGACCGCATCGACGGGCGGCTGGCATTCCTGAAGGCCGAACTCAAGATCACCCCGGCCCAGGAATCGAAGTGGCAGGACTACGAGAAGGTCCTGCGCGGCCAGGCCGCCGAGCGCAAGCTCGCCAGCGAGAAGATGCGCGCGGAGTGGCAGGCCAAGCGCGCGGAGTTCCGCAAGGCGGCCGACGAAGCCAAGGCCAAGGGCCAGCCGGCCCCCCGGCCGACCCGCGCCAGCGTCAGCGCGGTCGAGCGCATGGAACGCCAGCAGAAGTTCATGAAGGCCCGCCTGGACAACCAGGAAAAGGTGCTCGATGCCTTCAAGCCGCTCTACGCCTCGCTGACCGACGACCAGAAGAAGACGGCCGACCAGCTCTTCGCCGGCGGCCACGGTGGTCGCGGGCACCGGATGCATCGCGGTTAGTTCACGCCCCCTGACCCTCTAGCCATCTGCGGCTAGAAAACTCGGCCCGCCCCTCCGGCAACGGAGTGGCGGGCCATTTCGTTAGACCCGAGTCGACGGGCAACCGTCATGGCAGGTACAATCGACCTTCGATCTACGGGGGGACGGATGATGCGGGCAAGGACGACGGGACTGACTGCGCTGGTGGCGGCGCTGCTGGCAAGCGCCATGGCGGGCACGCAGGCTGGGGCTCAGGCTATCGGCCCCGGCGCGAGCGTGGAATGCGATCCCGTGGGCGTCGGCAACTACCGCTCCGGCATCGTTCGCGAGGTCGATCCCGGCGGGCAGTCGTTCAAGGTCGAGCTCGACGACTTCAGCCCCAATGGCGGGGTGGCGACCTGTCCGGCCGCCAAGCTGCGCGCGGTGCCGCGCGACGCCTTCGTGAAGGGACCGCCGGCCGCCTATGGCATTTTCCATTCCGGCGACCGGATCGAATGCGGTGTTGCCGAGAACGGCATTCCGCTGCCCGGCAGCGTCGTCACGGTAGTGGATCCGCGCGGCGTCTACGGGATCCTGTTCGACGGCACCGAGCCGGGCGGCGCGCCGCGCACCTGCGATGGCGCGCAGATGAAGCGCTTCTCCGGCCTGCCGGTGGGCGGCAGGGGCTTCAAGCGATAGCCGATCGCGCGCCAAGTTGACTTTCCCTTGGCGCGGCGTACGGTAGCTGCGCCTCAGGAGTGCCCGCGGGAGAGATCGTTCCTGCTGCAATGCAGCGTGGCGACGACGCCGAAGGAGCAACGGCCCCGAAACTCTCAGGCAAAAGGACCGCGGGCTCTATCAGGCGCTCTGGAAAGCGGGCGGCATGCGTTGCCGCCCCACCGACGGAGTAAGCCCCCAAAGGGCGAATCTCTCAGGTCCGAAGGACAGAGTGGGGCGGCCATCGCGACCGGCGGCAAGACGGGCGGCGATCGGCCGTCGCAACGAATTGTCCGTTGGGGGAAGCGCCGGTGCCGGCCGATCAACCGCTCAAGCAGACTCCACTCCACGCCTTGCATCGCGCGCTGGGGGCCAAGATGGTTCCCTTCGCCGGCTACGACATGCCGGTGCAATACCCGCTCGGCATCCTGAAGGAACACCTGCATACGCGGTCGGCCGCGGGCCTGTTCGACGTATCGCACATGGGCCAGCTCCGGATTGAAGGCGCGGACGCGGCCAGGCGGTTGGAGGCGCTAGTGCCCGGCGACCTGCAGGCGCTGAAGCCCGGCCGGATGCGCTACTCCATGTTCACCGACGAGCGCGCAGGCATCCTCGACGACCTGATGGTCACGCGCTTCGACGACCACCTGTTCGTGATCGTTAACGCCGCCTGCAAGGACGCCGACACCGCGCATCTGCAAAAGCACCTGGGCGACGCGGTCGAACCGCTGACCGACCGCGCGCTGATCGCGCTGCAGGGGCCGACGGCCGCCGCCGTGATGGCGCGCCATGCGCCCGAGGCGGCGGCGATGGCCTTCATGACCGGCGCTTACATCAAGGTCGCGGGCGTGCCGGCCTTCGTCACGCGCTCGGGCTATACCGGCGAGGACGGCTACGAAATATCCGTCGCCAACGATGCGGTTGAGGCGCTCGCGCGCAAGCTGCTGGCCGAGCCGGGCGTGCAGGCGATCGGACTCGGCGCCCGGGACTCGCTCAGGCTCGAGGCCGGCTTGTGCCTCTACGGCCATGATATCGACACCGCGACCACGCCCGTCGAGGCGGCGCTGACCTGGGCGATCTCCAAGCGCCGGCGCGCCGAGGGCGGCTTTCCCGGCGCCGCGGTCGTGCAGAAGCAGCTTGCCCAAGGCACCGCGAAGCTGCGCGTGGGCATCAAGCCCGAAGGACGCGCGCCGGCGCGCGAAGGCACCGAGATCGCCGATTCTTCCGGCGCTGTCATCGGCAAGATCACTAGCGGCGGTTTCGGCCCCACGGTCAACGGCCCGGTCGCCATGGGCTACGTCACGACGGCCAACGCGGCGGTAGGCGCGTCCGTGCAGGCCCTGGTGCGCGGCCAGAAGCTGCCCGCGCGCATCGCCGCCATGCCCTTCGCGCCGCATCGCTATCACCGGGGGGCGTGAGCTTGGCCTGGCCCTGCTCCCTCCCTTGGCGTCATGCCCGGGCTTGTCCCGGGCATCCACGCCGGGGCAGCGGCGAAGCGGTACATGCGAACACACGACAGCGCCCTGCGACACTGTTGGCAACCGGTCGACGTGGATGGCCGCGACAAGCGCGGCCATGACGAATTCGGTTTGAGAGCCATACCTGGAAGGAACGCAACAGATGGCCGAACGGAAATTCAGCAAGGACCATGAGTGGATCGAGGTGGACGGCGGCGTCGGCACCATCGGCATCACCGACTATGCCCAGGGCCAGCTCGGCGACGTGGTGTTCGTCGAATTGCCGGCCGTCGGCAAGAAGGTCGCGAAAGGCGACAACGCGGCCGTCGTCGAATCGGTCAAGGCCGCGAGCGAGGTCTACACGCCCGTCTCGGGCGAGGTGACCGCGGTCAACCAGGCGATCACCGATGATCCCGCCAAGGTCAATGCCGAGGCCGAAAGCGGGGCGTGGTTCTTCAAACTGAAGCTCAGCGACGCGGGCGAGCTCGGCGGCTTGATGGACCGCGCTGCCTACGACGCCTTCCTGAAGACGCTCTAAGGAGCCTGCCGGCGATGCGCTACCTGCCCCATACCGATGCCGACCGCCGCGCCATGCTGCAGGCGATCGGCGTGACCTCGATCGACAGCCTGTTCCGCGACGTGCCCGAGGCCGTGCGCCTGAAGCAGAGCATCGACCTGCCGCTGCAGCAGGGCGAGCTGGAGGTCGAGCGCGCCATCCAGGGTTTCGCCGCGCGGAACATCGGCACCTCGGCCGCGCCGAGTTTCCTGGGCGCGGGCGCCTATCGTCACCATGTACCCGCCGCCGTGGACCACCTGATCCAGCGGGGCGAATTCCTGACCAGCTACACGCCCTACCAGCCCGAAGTGTCGCAGGGCACGCTGCAATACCTGTTCGAATTCCAGACCCAGGTGGCGCTGCTCACCGGCATGGACGTGGCCAACGCCTCGATGTACGACGGCGCGTCGGCCACGGCCGAGGCCGTGATGATGGCCAACCGCGTCACCCGGCGCGAGCGCGCGGTGGTGTCCGGCAACCTGCATCCGCACTACCGCGAGGTCGTCGCCACGCACGCGCAGCACCTGGGCTTCGCGGTCGACTTCCTGCCACCCGATCCGAAAGGGGCGGAGGACATTGCGGCCAAGGTCGACGACAAGACCTCCTGCGTCGTCGTGCAGAACCCCGGCTTCTTCGGCCAGGTGCGCGACTACACCAAGCTCGGCGAGGCGTGCCATGCCAAGGGCGCGCTGCTGATCGTCGTGGTCAACGAGATCGTCTCGCTGGGCGCGATCAAGCCGCCGGGCGAGATGGGCGCCGACATCGTGGCGGGCGAGGGCCAGTCGCTGGGCGTCGCGCTCGGCTATGGCGGACCCTATGTCGGCCTGTTCGCCACGCGCGACAAGTTCGTGCGCCAGATGCCCGGGCGGCTTTGTGGCCAGACCGTCGACGCGGACGGGCAGCGCGGCTTCGTGCTGACGCTCTCCACGCGCGAGCAGCACATAAGGCGCGAGAAGGCCACCAGCAACATCTGCACGAACTCCGGCCTGTGCAGCCTTGCCTTCACCATCCACCTGACGCTGCTGGGCGAGACGGGCTTCACCCGGCTGGCCGCGCTCAATCACGCCAAGGCCGCGGAGCTTGCCGACCGGCTGGAGAAGAGCGCCGGCGTCAAGGTCGTCAACGACAGCTTCTTCAACGAGTTCACCGTGTCGCTGAACGGCAAGTCGGCCGCCGACGTGGTGGAGAAGCTGGCCGCCAAGCGCATCCTGGGCGGCGTGCCGGTCTCGCGCCTCTATCCGGGACGGCCCGAGCTTGCGGACCTGCTGCTCGTCGCGGCGACCGAAACCAATACGGGGGAAGACATGACCGCGCTTGCCGCCGCGCTGAAGGAGGCCGTGCGATGAGCAATCCCCACGGCACCATCACCGGCAATCGCGGCCTGCAGCTCGAGGAAAAGCTGATCTTCGAGCAGGGCGTGGACGGGCGCTGCGGCGTCGACCTGCCCGAGCCGCCCAAGGTCAAGAGCCGCCTGGGCGGCGTGGAGCGGCGCGGGCCGGTCGGCCTGCCGGGCTTGAGCGAGCCGCAGGCGATCCGGCACTACACGCGCCTCAGCCAGAAGAACTTCGCGATCGACGCCGGCATGTATCCACTGGGATCGTGCACGATGAAGCACAACCCGCGGCTCAACGAGAAGGCCGTGCGCATGCCGGGCCTCGCCGACCTGCATCCGATGCAGCCCGTCTCGACCGTGCAGGGCGCGCTGGCGCTGATCGATACCCTCGCGCACTGGCTGAAGACGCTCACAGGCATGCCGGCCGTCGCGATGTCGCCGGCGGCAGGCGCGCAGGGCGAGCTGTGCGGCGTGATGGCGATCAAGGCCGCACACGAAGCCAGGGGCGACCATGCCCGCAAGGTGATCCTGGTGCCGGAGTCGGCGCACGGCACCAACCCGGCCACGGCCGCCGCCTGCGGCTACGCGGTCGAGGCGATCCCCGCGAACGCGCGCGGGCGCGTCGACCTCGACGCCTTCAAGAAGGAGCTGGGTCCGCACGTCGCCGGCATCATGATCACCAACCCCAATACCTGCGGCCTGTTCGAGAACGACATCGTCGAGATCGGCAAGGCGGTGCACGCGGCCGGCGGCTACTTCTATTGCGACGGCGCCAATTTCAACGCCATCGTCGGGCGCGTGCGGCCGGGCGACCTGGGCATCGACTGCATGCACATCACCCTGCACAAGACCTTCTCGACGCCG
>JADZDN010000150.1 GCA_020851015.1 Alphaproteobacteria bacterium
CTGGCGGCCGCGCGCGCGGGCCTGGGTCGGATCATCTTCGGCCAGCGCCAAGTCATTGATCTATCCCGTATCACGCTGCTTTCGGGCGGTCACGCCCTGCTGGTGGGCGTGCCCGGCCTGGCCAAGACGCGCCTGGTGGAAACCCTGGGTACCGTGCTGGGTCTCGACGATCGCCGGGTCCAGTTCACGCCCGACCTGATGCCGGCCGATATCATCGGCTCCGAGGTGCTGGAGGAAGGCGAGAGCGGCCGGCGGGATTTCCGCTACATCAAGGGGCCGGTGTTCTGCCAGCTCCTGATGGCCGACGAAATCAACCGCGCCAGCCCGCGCACGCAGTCCGCGCTGCTGCAGGCGATGCAGGAGCACCGCGTTTCGGTGGCCGGCCAGTACCATCCGCTGCCGAGCCCGTTCCACGTCCTGGCGACGCAAAACCCGCTGGAGCAGGAAGGCACCTACCCGCTGCCCGAGGCGCAGCTCGACCGCTTCCTGATGCAGGTCGATGTCGGCTATCCGGACCTCGAGGCCGAGCGGCGCATGCTGATCGCCACCACCGGCGCCACCGAGGAGAAGGCGGCGCAGGCGATGACGGCGGCGGAACTGCAGCAGGCCCAGCGCCTGGTGCGGCGCATCCCCGTGGGCGACAGCGTGGTCGAGGCGATCCTGGCGCTGGTGCGCTCGGGCCGGCCCGACGCCAGCACCGTGGAGATGGTGCGCGCCAACGTCGCCTGGGGTCCCGGCCCGCGCGCCAGCCAGGCGTTGATGCTGGCCTGCCGCGCGCGCGCGCTGATGCAAGGCCGCCTCGCGCCTTCGGTCGACGACGTGGTGACCCTGGCGCCGGCCGTGCTGCGCCATCGCATGGCGCTGAACTTCGCCGCCCGCGCCGAGGGCATCGATATCGACCAGGTGATCGGCAAGCTGTGCGAACCCTACGCATGAGCAGCGGGGCGAAGCCGACGCGATGACCGCCGCAGCCAACGCGCCCGCGATCGCGCGCCGGCACCAGGCCGAGGAGCTGGCGGCAAGCCTGCCGCCGCTGCTGGTCGCCGCCGAGCGCGTGGCGTCGACCGTGGCCCAGGGCGTGCACGGGCGGCGGCGGGTCGGCCAGGGCGACTCGTTCTGGCAGTTCCGCCAGTACCAGCCGGGTGACCCGGTGCAACGCATCGACTGGCGGCAGTCGGCCAAGCGCGAACATGCCTATATCCGCGAGAACGAGTGGGAGGCCGCGCAGTCGGTCTGGCTTTGGCGCGATCCGTCGCCGTCGATGGCCTGGCGGTCGGGCCGCGACCTGCCGGAAAAGCGCGAGCGCGCGGATCTCCTGACCCTGGCGCTGATGGCGCTGCTCGTCCGCGGCGGCGAGCGCATCGCGCTGCTGGGATTGCCGGTGCGTCCCGCGACCGGACGCGGGGCGCTGACGCGGCTGGCCGATGCGTTGCTGGCCGGGGCTCCGCTGACCAGGACGGCGGCGCGCCAGGGCTCGCTGCCCGCGTTCGAGCTGTTGCCGCGCTTCGCGCATGTCGTGATGATCGGCGACTTCCTGGAGCCGCTCGACAAGCTCAACGACCTGGTCGGCCGCTTCGCTGGGCGCGGCATCGGCGGCTACATCCTGCAGGTGCTCGATCCCGCCGAGACCGCCCTGCCCTTTTCGGGCCGCGCGCGCTTCGAGGGGCTGGAGGGCGAGGCCGAGCATCCCGTCATCGGCCGCGTCGAGGCGGTGCGCGCGGAATACCGCGACCGCATCGAGGCGCAGCGCCAGGGACTGATCACCATCGCCCGCGCGGCGCGCTGGGGCTTCGGCCGGCACACGACCGACCACGCGCCGCAGACCGCGCTTCTGGCCATGTACCAGGCCCTCGCCCGCTCGGTGAGGCGCTGACATGCTGAGCTTGGGTCCCCTCGCCTTCGCGGTCCCGTGGGTCCTCACCGCGCTGGTCACGCTGCCGCTGCTGTGGCTGCTGCTGCGCGTGATCCCGCCGGCGCCCAAGCGCATCCGCTTCCCGGCCCTGGCCCTGCTGCTGGGACTGAAGCAGCGCGAGGAAACCCCGCGCTCGACGCCGTGGTGGCTGATCCTGCTGCGCCTGGCCATCGCCGCGCTGGTGATCCTGGCGCTGGCGCGGCCGCTCTTGAATCCAAGCGGCGAATTGCCGGGCAACGGCCCGCTGCTCCTGGCGATCGACGACGGCTGGGCGGCATCGCGCAGCTGGCCGCAACGCCAGGCCATGATGATGGACCTGCTCGACAAGGCCGAGCGCGGCGAGCGCCCGGTCCTGATCGCGACCACGGCCCCGGCCGAGAACGGCGAGGTGCCGAACCCGACCGGGCTGCTGCGGGCCGACGAGGCGCGAACCCAGATCCGCGCGTTGCAGCCCAAGCCCTGGCCGGTGGACCGCGCCATGGCGCGCGAGCGGCTGGACCGCGTGAAGCCGCAGGGCTCGGCCTTTGCCGTGTGGATCAGCGACGGTCTGGCCGGCGCCGACGACCGCGCCTATGCGCAGCGCCTGCAGGAGTTCGGCGGCCTGCGCGTCGTCGCCGACCCGGTCGAGCGCCAGCCGCATGTGCTGTTGCCGCCCAGCAGCGAAGGCAGCGACTGGACGGTGCGCCTGCTGCGCGCATCCGCACCGGGGCCCGAGCGGGTGTTCCTGCGCGCGCTGGCCGGCGACGGCCGGGTGCTGGCGCGCGAACCGGTCGACTTCGCCGCCGGCGCGCTGAAGGCGGAGTACAAGCTGGCCCTACCCGGCGAACTCTTGAACGAGCTGGCGCGGATGGAGATCGACGGCGAGCGCTCGGCCGGCGCCAGCATCCTGCTGGACGAGCGCTGGCGCCGCCGGCCCGTGGGCATCGCCACCACCGCGCCGGTCGGGTCCGGCCAGCCCCTTTTGTCCGACATCTTCTATATAGAGCGCGCGCTTGCCCCCTTCGCGGAGATCCGGCGCGGCGGCGTGGCGGAACTGCTGAAGCGCGAATTGTCGGTCATGATCCTGCCGGACTCGACCACGCCCGACCCCGACGAGCGCGAGCAGATCAAGCGCTGGATCGATGCCGGCGGCACGCTGATGCGCTTTGCCGGCCCCACCGTGGCGGAGAATCCCGACGACCTGGTGCCGGTGCCGCTGCGCCGCGGCGGCCGTCTGCTGGGCGGCGCGTTGGCCTGGACCCAGCCGGCGCAGCTCGCGCCGTTCGAGGCGACAAGCCCCTTCGCCGGCCTAGCGGTCTCCAAGGACGTCACCGTGTCGCGCCAGGTGCTGGCGGAGCCCGCGCTCGACCGTGCCGACAAGACCTGGGCGCGGCTGGTCGACGGCACGCCGCTGGTGACCGCCGCCAAGCGCGGCGGCGGCTACCTGGTGCTGGTGCACACCTCGGCCAACACGACCTGGTCGAACCTATCGCTGTCCGGCCTGTTCGTCGAGATGCTCCGCCGCGTCGTGCGGATCAGCCACGGCGTTGCGTCCGGCGCCGGCGGCGAAGGCGTGCTGCCGCCGCTGCTCACCATGGACGGCTTCGCCCGCCTGCAATCGCCGCCGCCCACGGCCGCCGCCATCCCGGCGCGCAGCTTCGGCGAAACCAAGGCCGGGCCGCGGCACCCGCCGGGCTTCTACGGCCAGGACCCCGCGCGGCGCGCGCTCAATCTCTCGTCCTCGCTGGGCGAGCCGAAGCCGCTCGGCGCGCTGCCCGCCGGCGTCGAGCGCGCCTCCTATGCCGAGGCGCGCGAGACCGACCTCAAGCCATGGCTGCTGGCGCTCGCGCTGGTCCTGTTCATCGTCGACACGGCGCTTGGGCTGGTGCTGCGCGGCCTGGTGCCGCTGCCGGCCTTCGCGCGCGCCGGCACGGCGGCGGCCGTGGTGCTGGCCGTGGCGCTGGGCGTGCTTGCCTTCGCGCCTGCCGCCGAGGCGCAGACCCGCGCCAACCGCGCCCAGGCGCAAGGCGCCGACGGCTTCGCGCTGGAGGCGACGATCGAGACGCGGCTTGCCTACGTCATCACCGGCAACGGCCAGCTCGACGAGACGAGCCGCGCGGGCTTGAGCGGCCTGACCCGGGTATTGAACCGGCGCACCGCCGTCGAAGCCGGCGAGCCGATGGGCGTGAGCCTTGAGGAGGACGAGCTGTCCTTCTTCTTCCTGCTCTACTGGCCGATCGATCCGGCGCAGCGGCCGCTGTCGGCGCGCGCGGCGCGCAAGGTCAACGAGTACCTGCGCAACGGCGGCTCGATCCTGATCGACACGCGCGACCAGGCCGACGCGCCGGCCTCGCTCGAGGGCATGACCGCCAATGCCCAGCGCCTGCGCCAGATCGGCCGGGGCTTGGCGATCCCGCCGCTGGTCCCGGTGCCGCCCGACCACGTGCTGACCAAGGCCTTCTACCTGATGCAGGACTTTCCCGGCCGCTTTGCCGGCGGCCAGCTCTGGGTCGAGCAGCCGGACAGCCGGGTGAACGACGGCGTCTCCTCGCTGGTGATCGGCGGCAGCGACTGGGCCGGCGCCTGGGCCACCGATGAGGGCGGCCGCCCGCTCTACCCCGTCATCCCGGGCGGCGAGAACCAGCGCGAGATGGCCTATCGCTTCGGCGTGAACCTGGTGATGTACGCGCTGACCGGCAACTACAAAGCCGACCAGGTGCACGTGCCGGCGATCCTCGAGAGGCTGGGCCAATGATCGGCGGCGCCTCGGTCCAGTTCGCGCCGCTCATGCCCTGGGCGGCGATCGGGGGGCTCGGCATCGCGCTCTTGCTGGTGATCGCGGTCGCCTTCTGGCGCCGCGCCGGCGGCGCCGTCTGGCGACTGGCGATCGGCGCGCTGCTGCTGCTGGCGCTGGCGAATCCCTCGCTGGTCAACGAGCAGCGCGAGAACCTGCCGGACGTCGCCGTGCTGGTGGTCGACGAATCCGCCAGCAACCGCATCGCCGATCGCGCGGAGCAGCGCGAGGAGACCGTCAAGCGCATCAAGGAGCGCCTGAAGGACGAGCGCGACCTGGAGCTGCGCGAGGTGCGCGCCGGCGCCGCCGACGCCTCGCTCGCCGGCGGCGAGGAAGGCACGCGGCTGTTCCAGGCGCTCGACCGCGCGCTGGCGGAAATCCCGCGCAAGCAGCTGGCGGGCGTCATCATGCTGACCGACGGCCAGGTGCACGACGCGCCGCAACGCGACAAGGACGGCAACCTGCCGGGCGAGACCCTGCCCGCGCCGCTGCACGCGCTCTTGACCGGCCATCCGGGCGAGGCCGACCGCCGCCTGCGCGTGGTGCAGGCGCCCAGCTTCGGCATGGTCGGCAAGCGCCAGACCATGACCGTGCGCGTCGAGGACGA
>JADZDN010000151.1 GCA_020851015.1 Alphaproteobacteria bacterium
AAGATAGGATGCGCGGCGCTTGCTTCCGCCTCATCCTGAGCCTGTCGAAGGATGAGGAAGATAGTGGTGCGGCACTTGCTTCCGCCTCATCCTGAGCCTGTCGAAGGATGAGGAAGATAGTGGTGCGGCACTTGCTTCCGCCTCATCCTGAGCCTGTCGAAGGATGAGCCTGTCGAGGCATGAGGAAGATGGGATGGCAAGACATTCCTTTCCGCCTCATCCTGAGCTTGTCGAAGGATGAGCCTTTCCGATCAAGAGCAGGGGCAACGACGCGATGAAAGTCCTGATCCCCGGGCCGCTGCGGTCCTACACCAGGGAGCGCGAGGTCGAAGCCAGCGGCGCCACGCTGGCCGAGCTGCTGGCCGACCTCGAGCGCCGCTATCCCGGCCTGCGCTTCCGCATGATCGACGAGCAGGACCGTATGCGCCGGCACATCCGCTTCTTCGTCAACGGCGAGCAGGCGTTCGACATCAAGCGCCCGCTGGCGCCCTCGGACTCGGTGCAGATCGTCCAGGCGCTGAGCGGGGGGTGAGGCGGCGGGGACCAAGGCGGCCGTCGCTTACTCGATGCAATCGCCCGTGTCTTCACAAAATTCCAGGGACACAAAATTCCAGGGACACAGTACTTAACTCCCTGCCTTATCCGGCAACGCACGGCGGCCCTCGGCCAGCAGCGCGCGGCAGCGCGCGTCGTCGCTGGAGAACACAGGCTGCCGCCGGTCGCGCGGCTGCGTCAAGCGATGCGGCGGCCCGCTGCGGGGCGCGACGGCGCGGGTTGGCGTCGTTCGCGCGGGGATGACATGCTGGGCCCACCGAACCCCCGCAAACGGAGCACGCGATGTCGAGCGAAGGGCTGCATGAAGCGTCGGACGAGCTGACCCAGGAGACCAAGGACCTGCACCGGGCGATCGTATCGCTGATGGAAGAGCTGGAGGCGATGGACTGGTACCAGCAGCGGATCGACGCCTGCAAGAACGGCGAGCTGAAGGCGATCCTCGCGCACAACCGCGACGAGGAGAAGGAGCACGCGGCGATGCTGATCGAATGGATCCGCCGGCGCGACGCCGCCTTCGCCAAGCAGCTCAAGGACTACCTCTTTACCGACAAGCCGATCGCGCACGAATAGCGGACGCGCCGCGCCGGGGGTGATTCGCCATCCGGCGCGGACTTGAAGGCTGCCGCGCGCCTGGCGACGTCCGGCGCGACCGCCGATATCCGCATAATACACAGGGAGTTGGCCGGAAATACCCTTTTCGCGTGTTGACAAGGCGCGGCGCTAACATAGGGTTGAAGCCACGCAGGCGCCGTCGGGCGGGTTCCGCCGCTGGGATGCGCCTTTGCGAGGGGGGAAACATGCAGCGTCTTATCGGGCTTGCCGTGGCGACCGTCCTTGCCGTCGGGCTGGCCGCGCCGGCGATGGCCGCGCCGATCGCGGCGACCTATACCACCGGCGGCAACACCACCGGGACCGGGCCGTGGACGATGACGTCCACCGATTCGACCTTCAGCGTCCTGCGCTTCGTGCCGAACGCACCGATCCAGTTCCAGGACTGGACCGACCTCAGCGTCGACTACAACGCGGTGCTGGGCGGCATCGCCGGCGGCGCGCCGCGCTTCACCTTCGTGATGGACTTCGACAACGACGGCATCGCCGACGGGCAGTTCCACCTTTTGTGGGGCCCCGCCGGCTCGTTCGTCGACGCCACGCTGGGGCCGGGCACCACCGGCAACCTGCTGGCGCTGACCGATGTCGGGCGCTACGACCTCGGCGGCGTCGGCGGCTCGGCCTATACCGACCGCGCCGCCGCCCTGGCGCTGGTCGGCGGCTACTACGTGCTGCGGGCGTCGCTGGTCCTCGACAGCTTCGGCGGCAACGACCGCGAATTCGTCATCAACGGCATCAGCGCCGAGGCGGCCATACCCGAGCCGATGACCGCCGCGCTGCTGGCGGCCGGGCTGCTGGGGCTGGGCTTCGCGGCGCGGCGCCGGACTGCCACGGCGCGCGCCTGATCGCCGGCGCGTCGCGATCGCCGTAGCACCCCCACCCCAACCCTCCCCCGCCCGGGGGGAGGGGACGGGAAACGGAACGGCGCGCGGCCCATGCCGCCCCTTCCCTCCGCCGCTTCTTTGCCGCCTAATGGCGCGATGCTGCGCCGCGTCCTGGGCGTTCCCCTGCTCGTGCTCTACGGCCTGGGCGTCATCATCGGCGCGGGCATCTACGTGCTGGTCGGGCCGGTCATCGCGGTAGCCGGCGACTTCGCGCCGCTGTCGTTCCTCCTGGCCGGCGCGGTCGCCGCGCTGATCGCGCTCTGCTACGCCGAGCTGGCCGCGCGCTTTCCCGAGGCCGCGGGCGCGGCGGCCTATGTGAAGGAGGCGTTCGGATCGGACTTGCTGTCGCGCCTGACGGGGCTGGCGGTCGGCGTCGTCACGCTCACCAGCACGGGCGCGGTGCTGCGCGGCAGCGTCGGCTACGCGCAGTTCTTCGTCGGCCTGCCGGCGCCGGCGGTGATCGCGGGCCTGGCCGTCGCCGCGACCGCGGTCGCCTGCATCGGCGTGCGCGACAGCGTGTCGATCGCGGCGGCGATGACCGTGGTGGAGATCGGCGGGCTGGTGGCGGTGATCGCGGCCGGCTGGTCCGCCCTGCCCGGCCCGGGCGCGGCCGCGGCGGCGCTGCCCGCGCAGGTCGCGGCGCTGGACGCGCGCGCCGTGGTCCTGGGCGCGTTCCTCAGCTTCTTCGCCTTCATCGGCTTCGAGAACATGGTCAACATGGCCGAGGAGACGCGCGACACCCAGACCACCCTGCCGCGCGCGCTGGTGGCCAGCATCGCGCTCAGCACGCTGCTTTACGTGCTGGTGGCGGGGGTGGCGGTGGGGTCGCCGGCCCCGCTGGACGGCGACACGCCGCTGCTGGCGGTCGGCGCGGCATCGGGCTGGTTCTCGCGCCAGGGCTTCGCCGCGGTCGCGCTGGTCGCGGTGTCGAACGGCATCCTGATCGAGATCCTGATGCTGTCGCGCCTGCTCTACGGCATGGCGCGGCGCGGCTGGGCGCCGGGCTTCCTGGGCGCGGTCCATCCCCGCACGGCGACGCCGGTCGCGGCGACGCTGGTGGCGGGCGGCGCGGTGCTGGCGCTGGCCTTGGCGTTCGACGCGCGGTTCCTCGCCGGCGCCACCAGCGCGATCACGCTGGTGGTGTTCGCGGTGGTCAGCGCCGGGCTGTGGCGGCTGCAGCGCCGCGACCCGCGCGGCGGAGGCTTCCGCGCGCCGCGTCCGGTGCCGCCGCTCGCGGCCCTGCTGTGCCTGGGTCTGGTGGCGGCGCAGCTCTGGCTGGGATAGGGCGCGCCTATTTCAGGTCGCGGCGCACGGTTGCCAGCGCGTCGGAGGCCGCGGTCAGATCGCGCAGCTTGGCGATCAGCCCGGGAACCGTGCTGACATTGGCGCGCTCGAACTCGCCGCGGTAGTGGATCATCAGGCTGTAGCCCGCGACCTCGATGTCGTTGATCCTGGGCCCGCCGGCGGTCGCGCGCACGCGCCAGTCGACCTCCAGCGGCTCGCCGCCCGCGCGCTCGATCCGCGTATGCACGCGGACGTCGCCGTTCGGCAGCGGCACGCCCGGCGCCACGGTAAAGCGCAGGATCTGCACGTCGCCGAAGCGCTCGATCGCCACGTCGATGACGTGCGCGGCGAACAGCTGGGTGAACTCGCGCTTGTCGCGCGGCGTCACGGTGCGCGCCATGCGGCCGAGCGATTCGCGCGCCAGCGCGTCGAAATCGATCGCATCGATCAGCAGCCGGGCGAAAGCGTCGTGGCGCTGGCGGCGGTCGCCCGGCATCGCCAGCGTCGCGATCGCGCGATCGCCCATGTCGGCGATGAAGCGCTCGGCAAGGGCCGGCGGGGTGGGCTCGACGGCCGCGCCGGTCCCCGCCGTCGCTACGGCCAGGAACACGGCCAGCGCCGGGCCGATGGCGCGGCGGAACGAAGCAAAGCGCATGAAACCCGGCTCCCGCATCGGGCGCGGCCCGGACCGCACCCCCTTGGCGACGCAGGGAACCATGGCCGCGCGGGCGGCGCGTTGACCCATCTCAATCGCCGGGCCAGATTGGAACGGTCGGCCGAGGGGGAAGCAATGCCAGCACGCGCCGCGCGGGACGCACCGCCGCCATGACGCCGGTCGAGGTCTTCGTCGTGTCGGCGGCTACCGGTGCGATGGCCGAGTTCGGCGACAAGACGCAGCTGGTGGCCGCGCTGCTGGCGGTCCGGCTGAAGCGTCCCTGGGCGATCCTGGGCGGGCTTCTGGTCGCCACCCTCACCCATCGCCTTGCCGCCGGGATGATCGGCGCGATCCTGTCGAACATCGTCGGCCAGCAGATGCTGCAGAGCGCGGTCGGCCTCGCCTTCGTCGGCCTGGCGCTGTGGGTGCTGGCGGCGTCGGAGGAAAGCCTGATGCCGATCGCCGCCGACGAGTGGGTCGAGAAGCTGGGACCGTTCATGGCGGCGGCGGCGGCGTTCTTCCTGGCGGAGATCGGCGACAAGACGCAGATCGCCACGCTGGCCCTGGTGGCGCGCACCGACATGCCGCTGGTGGTCAGCGCCGGCACGACGCTCGGGCTTCTGCTGGTGTCGGTGCCGGTGCTGCTGCTCGGCCGCGCGATCGGCGGGCGGCTGCAGATGCGAGTCGCAAATTTGACACTGGCGATCGTGCTGGCGGTCATGGGCGTAATGACCTTCATGGGCATCACCGGCTGGCGCTGACGAGCGGTCCGCCGACGGGCCTTCGCGCGGCTCCGTAGGACTACCGGGCGGAATGCCGCGCGCCATCGACTGAACGACGCGAAGGCCCGCGCAACGCTTCGGGCGTTGCGGCGTTGCAAGCGCGCCGGTTGTGGCGCGATCGGGGCGCGCGGCCCGCCGCCGGCGGCACCGCGCGCAAGCTCGAGCGGGAGGAGCGCGAATGACGATGCTGACCGCGGCATTGGCCATGACGGCCATGCTGTCGCTGGGCGAAGCGCCCATCCCTGTCGCCTACCAGACCGCGCAGCAGGCGCAGCCGGCCGCGGCGAAACCCGAGGGGGGCAAGCCCGCCGAGGCGAAGCCCGCGGCGGAAAAGCCCGAGGCCCCGGCGCCGAAGCCCGCCGCGAAAGCCGTCCCGAAAGCCAAGCCGGCGGCGAAGCCCCCCGCAAAACCCGCCGCGGCCAAGGCCAAGGCCGCGGCCAAGCCCAAGACCGCCCTGCCGAACGCGCGCGCGCGCATGCCCGAGCGCCGGATCGGCGAGGTGACGGTGGTGGAGGTGCCCGACGCGCCCTTCGTGCGCCTGGACGGGCCGTGGCGCGAGCGCGGCTACGAGCTGCGGACCTGGCTGACCAGCTACGTCTACCGCGCGCCGGACGCGCGCCCGGCGCTCCACACGCTGACCATCCAGGTGACGCATCACGACGAGCAGGCGCGCAACTACGGCACCGCGACCTGCCCGCTCGATCCGGCGCTGGCGATCGCGGTCGCCACGCGGCCGAACCAGCAATGCATCCGCAACCGCGACGGCGCGCGGCTGTGCTTCTACACCGAAGCCTATACCGTGACGGTGCCGCAGAAGGTGCTGGACGACGCGCGCGCCAAGGGGCTGACGCTCAGCCTCGGCGCCGACGAGCGGCAGCCGCTGGCCGTCGCCGTCGACGCCGCGACGGTCACCGCCCAGCTTCGGGCCGAGGAAGAACTGGCGAAGAAGTGACAGCCGGCCTTGGTTCAGGCGGTGCGCACGTTGTCCATCTTCGCGTAGCTGAAGTCCACGCCGGTGCGGTCGACCCCCACCATCGTCGCGCCGCTCAAGTTGGCGCCGACCAGCGAGCAGCCCTTGAGCTGCGCGCCGTAGAGGTTGGTCGGCCACACGCGGCCGGTCGGCTTCTTCTCGCGGTCCAGGATGTCGGCGGCCGACAGGTCGGCCTGGTCGAGCCGCGCGTCCTTCAGGTCGATGTTGCGCATCATCGCGCCGCGCAGGATGGCGCCCCGCAGGTCGGCGCCGCTGAGGTTGGCGCCGGTGAAGTCGCACAGCATGAAGCGCGAGTTGCGCAGGTCGGCGCCGGCCAGGTTGCAGTTCTGGAAATTGGCGGCGCTGAAGTCGAGATTGACCAGCTTCGAGCCCTTCATCATCTGCTCGGCGAAGTTCGCGGGCTCGCCCTGCCGGCCGTCGGTCGCGACCCAGGTGGCGTGGCGCGCCACGACCGCGCGCAGGCTGGCCGGGACGGAGACGCGCGGCTGCGAGGCGTCGGCTTCGATGCCGCGCACATGATCGAGCACCGCGCCTTCGAGCTTGGCGCCGGTGGTGTCGGCGGCGTCGAGCACCGCGGCGGTCAGGTTGCACCGGGTCAGGTTGGCGTCGACCAGGTCGGCGCCGGTCATGTCGACGCCGGTCATGTCGGCGCCGGTCAGGTCGACGCCGCGCAGCGTGGCGCCGGCCAGGATCGCGCCCTTGAACGAACAGCCGGCGGCGACGGTGCCGTCCATCTTGGCGTCGCTCAAGTCGGCGCCGGATCGCGAGCCCTGCATCGTCGTCTGCCTGGCGCCGTTGTCGTCCTTCTGCGCGCGCACCAGCATGCCGCCCTGGAAGCGCGATTCGGTGAAGTCGACCTCGGACAGGACCGAGCGGCGGAACGACGCGCCGCGCAAATCGCAGTTGCGCATGTTGGCGCGGCACAGCGTGGCGTCGTCGAAATCGGCGCAGAACAGGTCGGAATCGCTGAGGTCGCTGTCGGTCAGGTCGCAATGGGTGAACTTGGCGCCGGGCAGATAGGCGCCGCGCAGGCTGACCTTGTTGAGACTCAAGCCCGACAGGTCGGCGCTCTGCAGCCGCAGGCGCTGGCCGCCGCGCCGCTGCTCGAGCCACAGCCCATGCGCCTTGATCGCGTCGATGATGTCGGTCGCCATCATCTCAATCCAGTCCCAGCTTGCGCCGGAGCGCCGTGTGCTGGCGCTGGCGCCGCTGGGCGATCGCCTTGCCGGTGGCCTCGCCGCCGATCAGGCCCGCGGCGCCGCCGTCCAGGCGCTCCAGCAGGGCTTGCAGCAGCGTGGCCTCGTTCTCCGGCTGGGCCTGGTCGAGCGGCACGCTGCTGGCGAGCGCGACCTGCAGGCGCTCGACCAGGACGCGCCGGCATTGCGGCGCCTGGTCGGCCGCCATCAGGCCGGACAGCTTGGGCATCGGCGAGGCGTCGGGAAACGGCGTTTCCGGCGTGTGGCCGGTGACGCAGCAGGCCAGCAGCCCGATATACTGCGCCAGCGTGGGCTGCGCGCCCACCAGGTCGCGCAGCGCCTCGGGGCTGGCCAGCACGTCGGCCGCCACGCCTTCGAGCAAGTCGAGCGTCTCGGCCGCCGTCGCGCGGCCCATCAGCTCGACCACGATGTCGAGCTTGCCCAGGACCGAGGGCGACGCCGTCAGGTGGCCGGCCAGGTGGCACAGGAAGGCATTGTCGCCGCGCAATTCGTCGTTCAGCGCCGCGCGCAGGCGCCGGCGCACGCGGGCAAGGTCGTCCAGGTCGAAGGGCGGCAGCTTCTTGCGCTCGGCCTCGTAGTCGCGCGCCCAAGAGCGCGCCTGCTGCGCGAACTTCTCCAGCGCGTCGGCGCGCTGGCGCGCCGACTGCTTCAGCACCTGGGCCTGGCCGTTGGCGACCCGCCCCAGCGCGGCGGTCGCGATGTTCCCGGTGCTGTCCAGGCGCTGCATCATGCGATGGCTGTGCAACAGCTCGCTCGGCGTGATCTGCAGCTTGTCGAGGAACTGGCGCAGCAGCCGGCCGATCGCGAGCCGGCTTTCGAGCGCGAAGAAATCCTTCTGCTCCTGGCACGGCCTGACCGGCGTGTTGTCGGCGGAGACCTGGATCGGCTTCTCGCGCGCCGCGCGCTCCTTGAACAGCAGCTCGGCCTCGATGATGCCGCCGTTCATGCCGTCGCGCTGGCTCATGACCTTGACGGCCGTGATCTTGTCGTCGGACAGCAGGGCCTCGGCGCGGCTCAAGGCCGGCTCGTCGTCGTCGAAATAGGCGTCGGTTTGCCAGCGCCCCGCCCGCTGGCAAAGAACCTCGAATTGGCGCTTCCGCGTTTTTCCAAAGCCCAGCATTCTTCGGCCGGCCCGCACATTCATCGGTCAACGTTGCAAGCCGGCCCCCCGCGCCCGCATCGCGCGCGCGCAAACGGCCGAATTGCGGCCGTTCACGAAACCAGAGGATCGTTAACAAATCGCTTAATTGCTTGGAAACTTGGCGGAACTACGCCACCGGATAGGATTCGCGCCGCCGCCGGGCACGGCCGCGCGACGGCGATATCCGGGTCTCTTCATCCGCCATTCGCCCAGCGGTGGGGGGTGATGCCCCCGGGCAACGGCGGCGGGCCGGCGGCGCAAGCTGCCTGGCCTAAGTTGGGCTAGGCTCGGCGGCGCGACCGGCGGACGGGAGGCCAAGCATGCATATCGGGCTGATCGGCGGCATCGGGCCGGCGGCGACGGATTTCTACTACCGCGGCCTGATCGAGCGGCACGCCAGGGACGGCAAGACGCTGGACCTGACGATGGCGCATGCCGACGTGCGCGAGATGGGGCGCAACCTGGCCAACCGCGACGCGCGACGCCAGGCCGCGATCTTCGCGCGGCTGGTCGCGCGGCTGAAGGCGGCCGGCGCCGAGCTTGCCGCCGTGACCTCGATGGGCGGGCAGTTCTGCGTCAACGAGCTAATCGCCATCTCGCCCCTGCCGATCGTCAACGGCATCCCCGCCGTGGCCGAGGAGGTCCGTCGGCGCGGGCTCAAAGCCGTCGGCATCATCGGCACCCGGCTGGTGATGGAGACCGGGCTTTACGGCGCGATCCAATCGGCGCGCGTGCTGGCGCCCGAAGGCGCGGCGCGCGACCAGGTGCACGAGAACTATGTCGCCATGGCGGGCGAAGGCCGCGTCGTGGACGCGCAGCGCCAGGTGTTCTTCGCCGCCGGCCGCGCCCTGCTAGCGCGCGGGGCCGAGGCGGTGCTCTTGGGCGGGACCGACCTGTTCCTCGCCTTCCAGGGCCAGGACTGCGGCTTTCCGGCGATCGACTGCGCCGACATCCATGTCGAGGCGATCTACCGGCGCGCGGTCAGCCCGGCATAGGCATCGCGAGCGCGGCACGCACCGCCTCGATCGCGCGGCCGATGTCGCGATCGGTCGTCGCCCAGTTGCAGACCGAGACGCGCATCACCCGCATGCCGCGCCAGGTGGCCCCGCCGAACCAGGCCTCGCCGCCGGCCTGGATGCGCCGGATCACCGCGTCCGTCTGGCGGTCATGGTCGCCGTCGGCGCCGAGGAACCGCACCAGGCCCTGGTTGATCACCGGCCGCGCCGCGATTTCGGCCCCATCGAGCGCGCCGATGCCGTCGACCAGGCTTGCGGCATGCGCCGAGCACCGCTCGACGATGTCGGCGATGCCGGCGCGGCCCAGCGCGCGGATCGCGGCATAGGCGGCGAAGCCGCGGCCGCGGCGCGACCATTCGGGGTTCCAGTCCTTCTGGTTGCGCAATTCCTCCACCGGCACCGAGTAGCTGGTGTTCTGCGCGAAGGCGGCGCGGTGCGCGGCGGCGTCGGCGACGAAGACGAGGCCGGAATCGAACGGCAGGTTCAGCCATTTGTGGCCGTCGGTCGCCCAGGAATCCGCCTGGTCCGCGCCGTCGAGCAGGTGGCGGAACTTGCGGCTGGTCGCGGCCCACAGGCCGAACGCGCCGTCGACATGCACCCAGGCGCGATGGCCGCGCGCGACCCGGCACGCAGCCGCGAGGGGATCGAACGCGCCGGTGTTCAGATCGCCGGCCTGCAGCACGACGATGGCCGGCCGGTCCCCGCCCGCGCGGAGCGCGCGGTCGAGTTCCGCCGGGTCGATCCGCCCCTCGTTGTCGCCCCGCACATAGCCGATCGCATCGGCACCGATCCCCAGCAGGCGGACCGCGCGGATGATCGATTCATGCCGGTTCTCGGTCGTGAGGATGCGCAAGCGCGGCGCGCCGGACAGGCCCTGCGCCTCGACGTTCCAGCCGCGGTCGCCGAGCAGCTTGTGGCGCGCCGCCGCCAGCGCCGTGGTGTGGGCCATCTGGCAGCCGGTGACGAAGGCGAAGGACGCGGCGGCCGGGATGCCGAGCAGCTCCTTGGCCCAGGCGCCGCACACCTCCTCCACGACCGCCTCGGCCGGCGCGGTCAGGTTCGACGCGGCGTTCTGGTCCCAGGTCGAGGTCAGCCAGTCGGCCGCCAGCGCGACCGGCAGCGTGCCGCCGATCACCCAGCCGAAGAAGCGCCCGCCGGCCGAACCCATGATGCCGCCCTCGGTGTCGCGGACGAGGTCGTCGATCACCTGCTCGGGCAGGGTCGAGGTCTCGGGCAAGTGCCGGCACAGCCGCGCGCGAAGGTCGCCGGGCGCGGCGGTGGTCCCGACCGGGCGCGTATCCAGCGCGGCGAGGTAGCGCGCGGCGTGCGCGGCGGTGCGGTCGAGCAGGCTGGTCGTATCCACGGGGTCCACCTCCGATGCTGGGCGATCGGAGGGGAGCCTAGCGGCAGACCGCGCGGCGATGCTTCGGCCGCGGCCGAACCGAGCGGCATGGTTATGGCCGTTCCGCCACCGCCAGGTAGTTCACGTCGATATCGCTGCCCAGCGAGAAGCGGTCGCTGAGCGGGTTGTAGGCAATGCCCTTGAACTCGGCGATGCGCAGCCCGGCACGGCGCAGGTCGGCGGCAAGCTCGGACGGGCGCACGAAGCGGCGCCAGTCGTGGGTGCCGATGGGCAGCCAGCGCAGGATGTACTCGGCGCCGACGATGCCCAGCGCGAAGGATTTCGCGGTGCGATTCAGGGTCGCGAGGACCAGGAGCCCGCCCGGCCGCACCAGCGCCGCGCAGTCCGCCAGGAAGGCGGCGCGGTCGGCGACGTGCTCGATCACCTCGAGCGACAGCACGACGTCGAAGCTCTCGCCGGCCGCCGCCACCTCGCCCGCCGTCGCGAAGCGGTAGTCGATCGCCAGCCCCTGCCCCTCGGCATGCAGCCGCGCGACGCCGACGTTGCGCGCGCTGGCGTCGATCGCGGTGACCGCGGCGCCCAGCCGCGCCATCGGCTCGGCGATCAGCCCGCCCCCCGCGCCGATGTCGATCAGCCTCAAGCCCGCGAGCGGCCGGGCGGCCTTGGGATCCCGGCCGAACCGCGCGCAGGCGCGGTCGCGGATGAACTCCAGCCGCACCGGGTTCATGCGGTGCAGCGGGCGGAATTTCCCCGCCGGGTCCCACCATTCCGCGGCGATGGCGGCGAATCGCTCGACCTCCGCCGGGTCGACGGTGGCGTCGGCGGCGGATCGCCCTGGCTTCTTCGTCGTCTTGTCGAGCGCAGGCATGTCAGGCGCCGGTACTTGTGTCTTGTCGTCCCCCCTCCCCCTGTGGGACGGGGGCAGGGGGAGGGGCCGTTCTCGCAAACGCGCGCGAGACATGCGGCAACCGCGGTGGCGTCTCCGCATGCGCGGCGTAGTGCAGCCTGCCCCCTCCCCCTAACCCCCTCCCGCGTTGGGGAGGGGGGACGGGAAGGAGAGCCCCAC
This sequence comes from Alphaproteobacteria bacterium, assembly GCA_020851015.1. Next base: position 11,564 of record JADZDN010000151.1, read on the forward strand.
TTGCCCTGCAGATTCGAGCCTGGGACATCCTGCGGTTCTCGCCGTTTTGCGCGTGCCGTTAGTAGCTTGGTGCCAAGTCTAGTGCTCGTCCGAGAGATCAACAAACCCTTCGGTCCAGTGATCCTTGTCCAACGCGAAACGTTGCACCCGGAACCCTTCGGGAAAGTCGCGGAATCCAGGTTGTCCAAGGAGGCGCGCCATGGCTGCATCCGCAGCGTCTTGCGTTCGATAGACGCCGATCAATTTGGCGTCGTCCCCGTACGCATCGTCCTTTCGGACATGGTGCAGAACGTAAACCGACGCGGCCGCCATCAGCATACCCTCGCACGCTTGCACCCCGTCTCCGGGCCGAGTATGGATACCGCGCCGTCGCCGGACAATGGCCTAGAAGCCTGCCGGCGGTGCGTTCCACCCTCCGATTCCGGGACTTTCGCATGGCACGCCTGGTGCTCAAATTCGGCGGCACATCGGTCGCCGACATGGAGCGCATTCGCAATGTCGCGTTGCGCGTGAAGCGCGAGGCCGACGCCGGCCACGAGGTGGCGGTGGTGGTCTCGGCCATGGCCGGCGTGACCAACCAGCTCGTCGCCTGGGTGACCGACGCCTGCCGCCTGCACGACGCGCGGGAGTACGACACGGTGGTCGCCTCGGGCGAGCAGGTTACCTCGGGCCTCTTGGCGCTGGCGCTGCAGAACCTGGGGGTCAACGCGCGGTCCTGGCTGGGCTGGCAGATCCCGGTGAAGACCGACGGCGTGCACGGCAAGGCGCGGATCGAGGACATCGACACCGCGATCCTGATCGAGCGCATGAGGCAGGGCCAGGTGGCGGTGGTGGCCGGGTTCCAGGGCATCGGCCCCGACAACCGAATCACCACGCTGGGCCGCGGCGGGTCGGACACCTCGGCGGTCGCGCTGGCGGCCGCCTTGAAGGCTGATCGCTGCGATATTTTCACGGATGTCGACGGGGTCTATACTACCGATCCGCGCATCGTTGCGAAGGCGCGCAAGCTCGATAAGATCACCTACGAAGAGATGCTGGAGATGGCCTCGCAGGGGGCCAAGGTGCTGCAGACCCGCTCGG
>JADZDN010000152.1 GCA_020851015.1 Alphaproteobacteria bacterium
CGCGGTACCACCAGTCCGCTCTGGGGTTTGGGGTACGCTGTCGATTCGGCCATGACCGCACTCCGCCTTCACTGCTATAAGAAACCTATAAAGAGGGGCCGGGGCGGCGGCAACCATCGCCGCGACCGCCCGAGGGACACGAGACGCACTTGGACGACAGCCTGGATCTGCTGGTGGCGGGGGGGATCGCGGCGACGCCGAACGGCATCGCGCGCGCCGATATCGGCGTGCGCGGCGGACGGATCGTGGCGCTGGGCGATCTGAAGAACGCCAAGGCGGCCGAGCGTATCGACGCCAGCGGGTTGCACGTGCTGCCCGGCGCGATCGACACCCAGGTGCATTTCCGCGAGCCCGGCAACGAGCACAAGGAAGACCTGAACACCGGCACAGCCTGCGCCGTGCTGGGCGGCGTCACCTGCGTGTTCGAGATGCCGAACACCAAGCCGCCGACGCTGACCCAGGCGGCGCTGGAGGACAAGCTGAAGCGCGCCGAGGGACGCGCCTGGTCCGACCACGCCTTCTTCATCGGCGCCAGCGCGTCCAACGTGGATGAGTTGGCCGACCTGGAGATGCTGCCGGGCTGCTGCGGCGTGAAGATCTTCATGGGATCGTCCACGGGCGGCCTGCTGGTGGAGGACGACGAGACGCTGGAGCGCGTTCTGGCCGGTGGTTTCCGCCGCGTCGCGGTCCATGCCGAGGACGAGCCGCGGCTGAAGCAGCGCAAAGAGATCGCCGAGCAGTCGCAGGATCCCGCCGCCCACCCCGAATGGCGCGACGCCGAGACCGCCATCCTGGCCACGCGCCGCCTGCTGGCGCTGGCGCGCAAGGTGCATCGCCGCGTGCATGTGCTGCACATCACGACGGCCGAGGAGATCGACCTGCTGGCCGAGCACAAGGACATCGCCACCGTTGAGTGCACGCCGCAGCACCTGACCCTCGCCGCGCCGGATTGCTACAAGCGGCTGGGCACCAAGGCGGTGATGAACCCGCCGATCCGCGACGAGCGCCATCGCGCCGGATTGTGGCACGGCATCGCCGCGGGCATCGTCGACGTGATCGGATCGGATCACGCGCCGCATACGCTTGAGGAGAAAGGCCAGGGCTATCCCAAGAGCCCATCGGGCATGCCCGGCGTGCAGACCCTGCTGCCGCTGCTGCTCGACCATCACGCGCAGGGCCGGCTGACGCTCGAGCGCGTGGTCGACCTGACCGCGACGGGCCCCGCGCGCATCTACAACATCGCGATGAAAGGCCGGATCGCCGTCGGCTACGACGCCGACCTGACGCTGGTCGACCTGAAGGCCAAGCGCGAGATCACCGACGCCGACAGCGCCAGCCGCTGCGGCTGGACACCCTTCGCCGGCATGAAGGTCACCGGCTGGCCCATGGCCACCATCCTGCGCGGCCACACGGTGATGCGCGACGGCGAGCTGATCGACGACCCGATCGGCCAACCCGTGCGCTTCCTCGAGACGCTGTAGCCTGCCGGCAACGCAGCAGTAGACGCCGGCTGGACTATTTGGCGCAAACCCTTTAACGGGGCGGCGCCATGGCGCTGTCCCTCGGCCATCACCTCGTAGAACTGCTGCGCCTGTCCGCGCCGGTCATCGTCGCGCGCACGGGGATCATGGCCATGTCGATCGTCGACGTTGCGTTCCTGGGCCGCGCCGGGGCCGACCAGGTGGCGTTCATGGCGATCGCCGGCGTGGGCATCGGCACGATGATCGTGGGCTCGATCGGGCTGATGGTCGGCACCATGGTCGAGACATCGCACGCACTGGGCGCGGGGCGCGAGCGCGAATGCGGCCAGGTCTGGCGCCGGTCCCTGCTCTATGCGCTGGTCGCGGGCGTGGCGGGCGCGGTGCTCTGCCTGTTCGGCGAGCCGCTGTTCCGCCTGACCGGCCAGGCGCCCGACATCGCCAGCGGCGCGGCGCGCGTGTTGACGATCCTGGGGCTCTGCCTGCCCGGGACGACGCTGTTCGTCACCACGACGTTCTTCCTGGAGGCGATCAAGCGGCCGTTGCCGGGCATGATCACGATCCTGCTCGCCAACCTGCTCAATGCCTTCCTCAACTGGGTGTTCGTGCCGGGCAATCTCGGCCTGCCGGCGATGGGCGCGGAAGGTTCGGCGCTGGCCACCGGCATCACGCGGCTGGTCATGGCGGCCATGCTGATCGGCTACGTGCTGGTGATGCCCGACCATGCGCGCTTCGCCGTGCGCGAGCGTCCGCCAGGCGGCTGGCGCGCGGGAGCCAAGGCACGGCAGATGGGCTACGCCACCGGCGCGAGCTACGCGCTGGAGGCGGCGGCCTTCGGGTCGATGAGCGTCTATGCGGGCTGGCTGGGCGTGCGCGACCTCGCCGCTTGGTCGATCGCGCTCAACGCCATGTCCTTCGTGTTCATGATCGCGGTCGGGCTGGGCGTGGGCACGGCGGTGCGCGTCGGCCATGCGCGGGGGCGCGGCGACCGAAGCGAGATGGCGGTGGCCGGCTGGGTGGGCCTGGGCGCGACCGCCGCCGCCATGGGGCTGGCGTCGCTGGGGTTCCTGTTCTTCGCGACGCCGCTCGCGCGCCTGTTCACCGACGAGCCGGCGCTGCTGGCGCTCGCCGCCGCCACGCTGGTGATGGGATCCTGGGTCATGGTCGTGGACGGCGGCCAAGGCATGATGCTGTCGGCGGTGCGCGCGACCGGCGATACCTGGGTCCCCACGGCAATGCACTTCACCGCCTATTTCGGCGTGATGATCCCGCTGGCCTGGGCGCTGGCTTTCCCGTTGCGGCTGGGCACGGCGGGATTGTTCCTGGCGATCCTCGCCGCCAGTGTCATCGCCGTGCTGCTGTTGTCCTGGCGGTTCCATCGGCGCTGTGCGGTGGCATGATCGCGATGCGCCAGCCGCTCCGCGCGCACCTCGCCGAGATGGGGCGGCTGGCGAGCCCGGTCGTGCTGTCGCGCAGCGGCATCATGGCGATGGCGCTGGTCAACCTGGCCTTCCTGGGCCGCGCCGGCATCGAGCAGGTCGCCTACATGGCTGCGGCCGGCGTGCCGGTGGGGGTGGTGCTGGTGGCCTGCAACGGCATGATGAGCGGCACGCTGGTCGCCGCGTCGCACGCGCTGGGCGGCGGCGATGCGCGCGAGGCCGGGCAGGTGTGGCGCCGCGCCCTGCCCTTCGCCGTCATCGTCGGATTCATTGGCGCCTGCCTCTGCCTGTTTGGCGAATCCGTGCTGCGCGCGACGGGACAGGACGCGGCGATCGCCGCCGGCGCGGCGCCGGTGCTGCTGATCCTGGGCCTGTCGCTGCCGGGCAATGCGCTGTTCTTCGCCTCGGCGTTCTTCCTGGAGGCGATCAAGCGGCCCGTGCCGGCGGTTGCCGCCATCCTGCTCGCCAACCTGGTGAACGCGGGGCTGAACTGGGTGCTGGTGTTCGGCCATCTGGGCGCGCCGGCGCTGGGTGCCGTCGGCTCGGCGATCGCGACCAGCGTGGCGCGCTACCTGATGGCGGCCGCGCTGATCGTCTACGTGCTGGTGATGGCGGAGCACCGGCGCTACGGCGTGCGCCAGCGGCCCAAGGCCTGGTGGCGCGACGGGGCGGTGGCGCGGTCGATCGGCTACGCCGCCGGCACCAGTTCCGGCCTGGAATCCTCGGCCTTCGGCGCGATGACCCTGTTCGCCGGCTGGTTCGGCGCGACGACGCTGGCTGCCTATTCGATCGCGCTCAACGCCTGGACGCTGATGTTCATGGCGGGGATCGGGCTGGGGATCGGCACGGCGGTGCGCGTGGGCCACGCGACGGGCGCCGGCGACCGCCACGCGATGCGCGAGGCCGGCTGGGTGGGGCTGGGTGTCGTGGTGGCCATGATGACGGTGGTCTCGTACTGCTTCGTCGCGTTCAACGCGCAGCTCGCCGCCGTGTTCACCACCGACCCGCGCCTGGCGGCCGACGCGGCGGCGATGCTGGCGATGTGCGCCTGGGTGATGCTGATCGACTCGGGCAAGTCGGTGATGCTGCAGGCCGTGCGCGGCACCGGCGACACCTGGGTTCCCACCGTGGCGCAGTTCGTGCTGGTCTTCGGCGTGATGGTGCCGAGCGCCTATGTGCTGGCCTTCACGCTGGGCTTCGGCCCCGCCGGCCTGTTCCTCGGCATGCTCGCCGCCGCCATCACGTCGCTGCTGTTCCTGGTCTGGCGGTTCTGGATGCGATGCAGGTGATTGACGGTGGTTGACTTGTATGTACGTACTATTTACAATCGCCATCCTTCGCGGGAGAAGCAGAAGCATGGAAAGAAAATTCGATGGAAAACGTCGAATGGGATTCGCTGAAACGCGAATCCAACCTCGCGAAGCATGGAATTGACTTTGTCGGTGTCGTGGAACTGTTCGATGACCCGAGCCTGTTGGAGAAGCCAGATACGAGGCATGACTATGGCGAGCAACGGATCCAAGCAATGGGTCGCGTTCGCGATCAAGTGTTGTTTGTCGTTTACACATGGCGGGACGGAAAGCGCCGCCTGATCTCGGCCAGGAATGCAAACCGTGAAGAAAGACAGATCTACGAAGCGCACGCGACGCCTGCATGAGGATCGCACGGACTGGAAGCGCGTCGCTGCCATGACCGAAGAAGAGATCATGGCAGCCTCCCTTGCCGATCCGGACGCCCAGCCCACGACGGCGGCCGACTGGGTTGGCGCCTATCAGCCCAACCGCATCGGCAAGGAATCGATCACGATCCGGCTGGACAAGGACGTGATCGAATGGTTCCGCGCCAAGGGCGAGGGCTATCAGACGCGCATCAACGACGCGCTGCGCCGGCACATCGCACGGCGCAAGGCAAGCTGAGCGCGCGTTGATGCCGTTGCTTGCGCGGCTGCGAGGATGGCGATGGCTTCATCGCCGCAGTTCGAGCTAAACGCCGCGTGACCAATCGAGGCAGCCGCATCCTGGTCCTCGGCGGCACCGGGTCGATCGGCGCTGCGGTCGTGGCCGCGCTGGTGCGGCGCGGCCATCAGGTTACGGGGCTTGCGCGGTCCGAAGCTTCCGCCCGGCGGTTGTCCGCGATGGGGGCGCGGAGCATCGCGGGCGACATCGCCGCCCCGGCGGGATGGATCGACCGCCTGGCGCCGATGGACGCGGTCGTCCATGCGGCGGCGGATTTCGCGTCCGACATGAATGCGGTCGAGACGGGGCTGCTGGACGCGCTGCTGCCGGCGCTCGGCCGGATACGGCCCAAGCCCCGCTTCGTCTACACCAGCGGCTGCTGGCTCTACGGCGCGACCGGCGACCGGGTGGCGGACGAGACCACGCCGTTCGACCCCCTGCCCGCCTTCGCCTGGATGGTGCCCAACCTCGGGCGCGTGCTGGCAAGCGACGACGTTGATGGCGTCGTGGTGCATCCGGCCATGGTCTATGCCGGGCATGAGAGCGTGTTCCGGCGCTTCGCGGGGGATGCGCGCGCCGGCCGGCCGATCCGCGCGGTTGGCGGAGCCGCGGTGCGCTGGCCCCTGGTCCATCGCGACGACCTGGCGGCGCTCTATGCGCTGGCGCTGGAGCGGGGCGGGCGCGGCGAGAGCTATTGCGGCGCCAGTGTCGACGGCATGGCGGTCGGAACGATCGCGGCCGCCGCCCGCGTTGCCGCCTGCGCCGCGACTCGCTAAGGTTCTTCGCACACACCCCGACCAAGCATTGCTCCGGAGGTTCATCATGACCGCCTGCATCGTCGGCTGGGCGCACAGCAAGTTCGGCAAGCATGACGGCGTCGATGTCGAGACGCTGATCGCCAAGGCCGCCGCCGGCGCGATGGCCGATGCCGGCATCGGGCCGGAGGACGTGGACGAAATCTATCTCGGCCACTTCAATGGCGGCTTCGTGCGCCAGGAATTCACCTCCTCGCTGGTGCTGCAGGCGTCGGACAAGCTGCGCTACAAGCCGACCACCCGGGTCGAGAACGCCTGCGCCACCGGATCGGCCGCGATCCGCCAGGGCGTGACCGCGATCGACGCCAAGCGGGCGCGCATCGTGCTGGTGGTGGGTGTCGAGAAGATGACCGAACTCAGCGGCCCCGAGATCGGCGGCGTGCTGATCAAGGCGGCCTACCAGAAGGAAGAACGCAACATCGAGGGCGGCTTCGCCGGCGTGTTCGGCCGCATCGCCCAGCAGTATTTCCAGCGCCACGGCGACCAGTCCGACGCGCTGGCGCGCATCGCCGCCAAGAACCACAAGAACGGCGTGCAGAACCCGATGGCGCAGCTGCAGAAGGACCTGGGCTACGAGTTCTGCCGCACCGTATCGGAGAAGAACACGATCGTGGCCGGCCCGCTGAAGCGCACGGACTGCTCGCTGGTTTCGGACGGCGCGGCGGCGCTGGTGCTGGCCGATGTCGACACGGCGCTGGGCATGAAGAAGGCGGTGGTGTTCCGCGCCAACGAGCAGGTCAACGACTTCCTGCCGATGAGCAAGCGCGACATCGTCAAGTTCGAGGGCCCGGCCGTGGCCTGGAAGAAGGCGCTGGCCAAGGCGGGCATGAACATCCTCGACCTCAGCCTGGTCGAGACGCATGACTGCTTCACCATGGCCGAGCTGATCGAGTACGAGGCGATGGGGCTGACGCCGGAGGGCCAGGGCGCGCGCGCGATCCTGGAGGGCTGGACCGAGAAGGACGGCAAGCTGCCGGTCAACCCCTCGGGCGGGCTGAAATCCAAGGGCCACCCGATCGGCGCGACGGGCGTGTCGATGCACGTGCTGGCCTCGATGCAGCTTACCGGCGCCGCCGGCGGCATGCAGATCAAGGACGCCAAGCTCGCGGGCATCTTCAACATGGGCGGCGCGGCGGTCGCGAACTACGTCAGCATCCTGGAACCGCTGCGGTAGCGGCCACTTCTCGCGGCCGGACCCCATGCTTCGACAAGCTCAGCATGAGGTCCTCATCCTGAGCCTGTCGAAGGATGAGGACAGCGCGGTGACACGCTGATGGGCGACGTAGCCAATCTCGGCCGGCTGCTGTCGGACACGGCGCGGCGCCTGCCCGACCGGCCGGCGCTGGTCTGGCGCGACAAGACCTGGACCTGGCGCGAGCTCGACAAGCGCGTGAACGCGCTGGTCGCCGCGATGAAGTCGCTCGGCATCGGCAAGGGCGACCGCGTGCTGGTGCAGGCGCGCAACAGCAACGCGATGCTCGAAAGCTGCTGGGCGACGTTCAAGCTGGGCGCGGCCTGGGTACCCACCAACTACCGCCTGACCCCACCCGAGATCGCCTGGCTCGGCCAATCCTCGGGCGCCAAGGCGTTCCTTTATGACCGCGGCTTCGGCGAGCATGTCGACGCAGTCCGGACGGCATCGCCGGCGCTGGAGCGTGTCATCGCGCTGGGCGCCCCGCGCCGCGGCGAGCACGCCTATGAGGACCTGGTCGCGCGGCATATGGGCGCGCCGTCCTGGGAAGAGGATGTCTCCTACGACGATCCGCTGTGGTTCTTCTTCACCTCGGGCACGACCGGCAAGCCCAAGGCGGCGGTCCTGACCCATGGCCAGATGGCCTATGTCGTGACCAATCACCTGGCCGACCTGATGCCGGGGCTCGGCGACGCCGACGCATCGCTGGTGGTCGCACCCCTGTCGCACGGCGCGGGCGTGCACATGCTGGTCAACGTGGCGCGCGGCGCCAGCACCGTGCTGCTGCCCACCGAGAAGATGGATCCCGCGGAGGCCTGGCGCCTGGTCGAGGCACACCGCGTCTCCAACCTGTTCACCGTGCCCACCATCGTGAAGATGCTGGTGGAAGACCCTTCGGTCGACCGCTTCGACCATTCCTCGCTGCGCTTCGTCATCTATGCCGGCGCGCCGATGTACCGCGCCGACCAGAAGCTGGCGCTCGCGAAGCTGGGCAAGGTGCTGGTGCAGTATTTCGGCCTGGGCGAGGTGACGGGCAACATCACGGTGCTGCCCGCGCACCTGCACACGCTCGACGACCGGGCGCCCGAGGCGCGACTCGGCACCTGCGGCTATCCGCGCACCGGCATGGAGATCGCGATCAAGTCGCCCGAGGGCATGCGCTTGGCCGCGGGCGAGAAGGGCGAGATCTGCGTGCGCGGGCCGGGCGTGTTCCACGGCTACTGGAACAACCCCGAGGCCAATGCCAAGGCATTGAAGGACGGCTGGTTCCACACCGGCGATTTAGGACACGTGGACGCCGAGGGCTTCCTTTACATCACCGGCCGCGCCTCGGACATGTACATATCCGGCGGCGCCAACGTCTATCCGCGGGAATGCGAGGAGGTGCTGCTGACGCATCCCGGCGTGTCGGAAGTGGCGGTGCTGGGCGTGCCCGATCCGAAATGGGGCGAGTCGGGCGTGGCCGTGGTGGTGCCGGCCGGCGGTGCCGAGCCGGCGGAGGACGAGCTGATGCGTTTCCTCGATGGCCGCCTCGCGAAATACAAGTGGCCGCGGCGCGTGTTCTTCTGGCCCTCGCTCCCGAAGTCGGGCTATGGCAAGGTTCCCAAGCACCTGATCCGCGAGCAGCTCTACCAGCGCGGCGAGTTGCAGCAGGACCGCGGGCCATGAGCGCAGGAGTGTACGGTTGAGAACCATCAAGCAACCCGGCCAGCCGGCGCGGCCGAGGATCCTCAGCGTACCGGCACGCAGCGGCGGCGAATTCCGCGCGGTGGTGCCGGAAGGCCGCGACCTTCTGGGCGGGCTGGTCGCGGCGCTGCGGGCGATCGGCGTCGCCTCGGCTGCCATAACGCTGATTGGCGGCCGCTTCGGGCGCATGCACTACCTGACCGGCCAGCCCTGCTACGACGGCACCCGTGTCGCGACCTATGGCGAGCCGACGATCCTGGAGGGGCCGGTTCGCCTGGTCAACGGCAATGCGTTCCTCGGCCTGGACCAGCAGGGCCAGCCGATCGTCCATTGCCACGCCGTCGTCATCGACCGCAAGGGCCGCGTGCATGGCGGCCATCTTCCGCCCGGCGTCTGCGTCGTCGGCCCCGGCGGCATCGTCGCCCATGTCGCGGCGATCGAGGATGCGGCGCTGGCGGTGCGGCACGACGACGAGACCAACTTCCCCGTCTTCCACCCGACCTTGCTGGACGCGACGGCCGGGTCCCGCGCGGGCGCGGCCTGATGACGCCACGCAAGATCGGCGCCAAGGAGCGCGGCAAGGCGCGGACGAAGCCGGTGCCGCGCCGTCGCGCGACCGCGAAGCCCGCGCCGGTCCAACCTCACGCGCCGGATACCGAGCGTCCAGGCACGCTGGCTACGCTGGTCGAGCGAGGCCGCTATGGACGCATGGTCCTGGCGCGCATCCGGCCGAACGTGGACCTGGTGGCGGGGATCGAGCGCGTCTGCGCGACGCATGGCATCGCCTACGCGGTCGTGCGCAGCGCCGTCGGCAGCCTGGTCGACGCCGCGCTCGGCTATGGCGAGGACGAGTCCCTGACCCTGGTCACCGTCGAGGGGCCGGGGATCGAGATCCTGACCCTGACCGGCGAGGTCCGGCCGGACGAATCCGGCAAGCCGGTGGCGGCGCTGCGCGGGACGATCTCGGATTCCGACGCCGCGGTCTATGGCGGCGAGTTCGTGCGCGGCGGCAACCCGATCTGCATCACGCTGGAGATCGTGCTGCAGGAATGGCTGCCCGAGCTGACCTCGCTCAAGACCCAGCGGGCCAGGGATTGACGACCGCCACGCCAAGCGCGCCGTCCGCGGAGCGCCGCAGCGTCGTCCTGACCGGGGCGTCGCGCGGGATCGGGCACGCGACCGTCGGGCGCTTCTCGAAGGAAGGCTGGCGCATCATCACCTGCTCGCGCGAGGACGCGCCGGCGGAGTGCCGGCGCGATCCCAACTGGTCGCACCATATCCCGGCCGATCTCGCCGATCCCCGGTCGCGCGACGCCTTCATCGCCGCCGCCATCGCCGCGCTGGACGGACGGCCGCTGCACGCGCTGGTCAACAACGCCGCCGTGTCGCCCAAGACGCCCTTCAAGGAAAGGCTCGGCTGCCTGAACGGACCGATCGACGGCTGGCGCGAGGTGTTCGAGCTGAACTTCTTCGCGCCGCTGGTGCTGGCGCGCGGCTTCGCGCCCGCCCTGCGCCTGGGCAAGGGCAGCATCGTCAACATCACCTCGATCGCCGGCCACGCGATCCACCCCTTCGCCGGCTCGGCCTATTCGACCTCGAAAGCCGCGCTGTCGGCGCTCACCCGCGAGATGGCCGTCGAGTTCGCGCAGCTTGGCGTGCGCGTCAACGCCGTGGCGCCGGGCGAGATCGAGACCGACATGATCGGCGCGGACTACGAGCCGCTGATCAACCGCATCCCCATGCACCGCATGGGCACGCCCGAGGAAGTGGCCTCGACCGTCTTCCAGCTTTGCCAGGCGGATTTCGGCTATGTCACCGGCACCGAGATCTTCGTGACGGGCGGCCAGCACCTGTTCTAGCCGGCCGTAACGCCGCCGACTTGCCGTTGTCACATCCCGCGCATTAGAGTTCCTGCAACAATGCGCCGGGCCCACCGGACGCGGGATCAGGGAAGGAACGCTGGGATGCCGGGCGCGGCGCTGGACATCCTTCGGCTCGAGGTCGGCTATGGCAGCGTGCAGGTGCTGCGCGGCATCGACCTCAAGGTCGATCCGGGTTCATTCGTCGCCCTGCTGGGCGCGTCGGGCTGCGGCAAGACCACGCTGCTGCGCGCGATCTCCGGCTTCGTGACGGTCAAGGCCGGCAACGTGCTGGTCAATGGCCGCGACATCACCGGCCAGCCGCCGGACAAGCGCGGCATGGCGATGGTGTTCCAGTCCTATGCCCTGTGGCCGCACATGACCACGGCGCAGAACATCGGCTACGGGCTGAAGCTGCGCCGGATGCCGCGCGAGGCGGTCGCCGGTCGCGTGGGCGAGATGCTGGCGATGCTGAAGCTGGACGGGCTGGGCGACCGCATGGTCACGCAGCTCTCGGGCGGCCAGCGCCAGCGCGTGGCACTGGGGCGCGCGCTGGCGATCAATCCGGACATCCTGCTCCTGGACGAGCCGCTGTCGAACCTGGATGCGCGCATCCGCGAGGAGGTTCGCCACGAGATCAAGGCGCTGCAGCAGCGGCTGGGCATCACCGCCATCCACGTCACCCACGACCGCGAGGAGGCGATGGTGATGGCCGACCGCATCGTGGTGATGGATGCCGGCCGCATCGCCCAGCAGGGCGCGCCCGAGGAGGTCTACAACCGGCCCGTCTCGGCCTTCGTGGCCGGGTTCATGGGCGCTGGCAACGTGATCCGGCTGCACGCGCGGCCGAGCGGCGCCGGCCTGACGATCGCGGCCGGCCCGTACAACTCCGGCGCCCAGGTCGCCGCCGCGGCGCTGGGGCCGGGCATCGATTCCGCCTACGCCGGCCCCGTGGTCGCGCATTTCCGCAGCGAAGCCGCGGAGCTAGGCGCGGCCATCCAGGGATTGGATGACACGTTGATGCTGCAAGGCCAGGTCGCCCAGGCCTCCTATCCCGGCGGGCATTACCGCTACGCCGTCGCCGTGGGCGATTTGAAGGTGATCGTCGACGCGCCCGACCGCCTGGCGGTCGGCGAGGCGATCGGCGTGCATCTGCCCGTGAAGGATCTGCACCTGTTCCCCGACGACGGACGCGGCCACGCACCGCCGCCGCCCCAATCCTAGCAACGGAGGTTTTCATGATCCGCAGACGTCACCTGCTTTGCGGCGCGGCCATCGCGGCGCTCGCCTTCGCCGCAACTCCAGTCATGGCACAGCAGAAGATCAACCTGAACGTCGTGACGGCCGGCGATCAGAACATGGTCGACTACATCAAGGACTACCTGGGGCCGATGTTCGAGAAGTCGAACCCCAACGTCACGGTCCGCGCGGTCGGCACCGGGCCGGGCGACGCCGGGTCGCAGAAGATCACCGAGAAGCTGTCGGCGCAGAAGACCAACGCGGCCTGGGACGTCGATGTTGCCGTGGTGCACCAGAAGATGGCCGGCGACATGGTGCGCGAGGGGCTGCTGGCGCCCTACGTCAAGGACGTGAGCACCGGCAAGATGTCGACCTCGGCCACCGCCAAGAACGCGCTGGGCCAGAACGTCGAGGGCTTCGTGATCCCGATGTTCCAGAGCCAGACCGCGATCGCCTACAACCCGGCGCTGGTGTCGTCGCCGCCGAAGACCTTCGCCGACCTGGACGCCTGGGCCAAGGCCAACCCGAAGAAGTTCGGCTACAACGGCATCAAGGGCGGCATGTCCGGCGTGGCCTTCGTCGTCGGCTGGGTCTACGCCAATTCGCCCACGGGCGACAAGCTGTTCACCGGCCCCTACGACGAGGCCTCGACCACGGCCTGGGATCCGGCCTTCGCCAAGCTGAAGGAGTTCAACAAGAACGTGACGGTGACGCCGGGCAATGCCGGCACGCTGGACATGCCGAACCGCGGCGAGATCTCGATGGGACCGGTATGGGTCGACATGTTCTACACCTGGATGGCGGACGGCAAGTTGCCGCCGACGATGAAGCTGTCGCTGATCGGCCCCGGCCTGCCCGGCCAGCCGATGTACTACGTGGTGCCGGCCAAGGCCGCCAACATCGAGGCGGCGAAGAAGTTCGTCGAGCTGGCGACCAGCCCGCAGGTCCAGGCCGAGGGCATCGTCAAGAAGTTCAACTGGTATCCGGGCATCGACGCCCAGCACGTGAAGTCGCAGCTCGACGAGAAGACCTGGAACAAGCTGTTCGTCGACGTGACGCCGCAGGACCTGCAGACCAAGGCCAAACCCTTCCCGGTGAAGGAGTATTTCGACGCCATCCTGCAGGGCTACGAGAAGAAGGTGTTGAACTGACGTTCCTGGCAGGTCGGCCTCGCCCTTCGACAAGCTCAGGGTGAGGCCGAAAGAAAGGTCCTCGTGCTGAGCCTGTCGAAGCATGGGGACCGGCCGCCCGCGCCGTGAAAGAATCCCGCATCCTGCCGCTTGTCCTGGTGGCGCCGGCGCTGGCGACGGTGCTGGCGCTGTTCGTCTATCCGCTGGGGTTCTCGCTGGTCACCGCCTTCGTCGACAAGGCCGGCGCGGTCACGCTGGGCAATTTCGCGCGGGCCTTCGAGTTCTATGCAAGCGATATCCTGTTCACCCTCGTCATCATCGTGCTGTCGACCGCGCTGGTCGGGCTGCTGGCCGTCGCGATCGGCGGCTACCTGACCCTGGGCGAGAACCCGGCCGCCGTCGCGGCGCTGCGCTGGCTCTATCGCTGGCCGCTGTTCATTCCCTTCGTGGTAGCGGCGCAGTGCATGCGCACCTTCCTGGCCAAGAACGGCTTGATGAACAACGGCCTCGCGGCCATGGGCCTGCTCGATCCGCAGCAGGCCGCGGGGCTGCTCGACTGGCGCGGCATCGTCATCACCTTCGTGTGGAAGCAATTGCCCTTCGTGGCGCTGCTGGTCGCCGGCGCGATGGCGTCGCTCGACCGCACGACGATCGAGGCGGCGCGCAACCTGGGCGCGGGGCGCCCGCGCATCCTGGCCGAGATCGTGCTGCCGCAAGTCCGCCAGACCCTGCTGGTCGGGCTGGTCTTGAGTTTCGTCACGATGATGTCGGTCCTGAGCGTACCGATCATGATCAGCGGCGAATCGCCGACCATGATCACCGTGGACATGGCGTTCCGCATCAACAACTACGGCGACTACGGCACGGCCAACGCGCTGGGCTTCATCTCCTACGCCCTGACCGGCGTCGCCGCGTGGTTCTACCTGAAGCGCGGCGTCAGCACGGGCGGCAGGCCATGAAGCCGGCGCTCGCCTGGATCCCGCGCGGCGTCGTGCTGGGGCTGATCGTGTTCGCGGTATTCGGCCCGCTGGCCAACCTGGCGCTGTGGGCCTTCGCCGAGCAGTGGTTCTATCCCCACAAGCTGCCGGTCACCTATGGCTTCAGGTTCTGGAACCAGGTGTTCAAGCCGCGCGGCGACGCGCTGGAATCGCTGTGGACCAGCGTGGTGATCGCCGTGTCGACCGTGGTCGCGTGCCTGGCGATCTCGGTGCCGGCCGGCTATGCGCTGGCGCGCCTCAAGCTGCCGGCCCGCACCCTCATCATGCTGGCCTTCCTGCTGCCCCAGGCCTTCCCCAGCCTGGCCGTCTACATCAACATTGCGCGTCTGTTCTACGGGCTGGGGCTGAACGGCACGATCGTGGGCGTCGTGCTGGTGCATACCGTGCACGGGCTGGTGTTCGGCGTGTGGATATCGACGGCGGCCTTCGCGGCGGTCGACCGCGACCTGGAGCTCGCGGCGCGCAGCATCGGCGCTTCGGCGTTCCGCAGCTTCATGACCGTGACCCTGCCGCTCGCCGCGCCGGGCATCATGGCGAGCGCCGTGTTCGTATTCCTGGAATCGCTGGACGAGTTCACCGGGACCTATTTCGTCGGCGTGCCCGACGTGACCACCTTGCCGCTCCTGATGTTTACCGCGTCGATAGCGGGAAACTACCAGATCGCCGCCATCACCGCGCTGGTGCTGCTGGTGCCGTCGATCCTGTTCATGCTGGTCGTCGAGCGGTTCCTGAAGGCCGACGTGATGGCGAAGGTCGGGGCCTGAGGC